>BJHG01000045.1 GCA_014191975.1 Methylococcaceae bacterium
GGAAACCACCAAAACCAACAAAGGCTTAAAAGTGACTGTCGATATTCTCACTGGCGTTTATCTTACCGGAAAGAAATGTACTATTGATTTCATTAAAAACTCGGACATTGCTTTTGATGCTCATCTTCCAAAATGGAATTATCGTGTCGTTTTAAATCATTGCTAATTCGGGATGTTATTTTTGACTGTATCCTTAGTAACATAGAACTTTGGCGCGGCGACGAACCAAAATGCAGCGAGCGCACACCATTAGCTTCGACAACTTCTAACGCGCCATTATCATCGTAATCTTGGTGAATCAACAAGCCATCATATTTATACATCGAGTGACTATTAAGCAAGCGTTTCAATTTACTCTCTTGTGAATGTAACATTAGATTTGTTATGACATCACTAATTCAAAGTATTCAGCTTTTTTCGCCATATTTTCATCTGAATCAGAAAAACGTGCTGCAATCGCTTTAAATTCAACTTGCAATTCGATAAACGCATCAACCAAATCGGGGTCAAAATCCTTACCTCTGCCCTCTATAATAATTATGGTGGCTTTTTCATGTGACATGCCTTCCTTATAAACACGACGTGAAATCAGTGCATCATAAACATCTGCAACCGCCATTAAACGTGCTGAAATCGGAATGTCATCGCCTGCTAAACCTTCTGGATAACCTGAACCATCCCATTTTTCTTGATGGCAATAAGAGATTTCTTTTGCATATTTCAAAAATGGCACTTCAAACCCCAATTCTTTTTCAGCCTGTAAAATCGCATCTCGCCCTAATGTGGTATGGGTTTTCATAATTTCAAATTCTTCAAACGTGAATTTACCTGGTTTGAGCAAAATTCTGTCTGGAATACCAATTTTCCCAATATCGTGTAACGGCGCAGATTTAAATAACATTTCAATCATGTCATTATTGAGAAAATCAGCAAAACGCGGATTGAAACGCACTTTTTCAGCGAGTACTTTTACATAATATTGAGTGCGGCGAATGTGATTACCTGTATCGCTATCACGTGTTTCAGCAAGTGAAGCCATAGCGAGAATCGTCACATTTTGAATCGCACTGATTTCAGCGGTGCGTTTTTGAACTTCTATTTCTAAAAAACTATTTTTATCGTTTAAATAATCCTGCATTTTTTTTGCCGCAAGATGTGTTTTAACCCGTGATAATAAAATCAAAGGATTGATTGGTTTGGTAATATAATCAATTGCTCCCACTTCCAAGCCTTTGGTTTCATCCTGGACTTCGTTTTTTGTGGTAAGAAAAATAATCGGTATATCTTTAGTTTTGTCGTTAGCTTTTAAACGCATGCATACTTCATAGCCATCCATTTCTGGCATCATAATATCAAGCAAAATTAAATCCGGTGGAAATTCAGATTTAACGATGTCAATCGCAAGTTTTCCACAGTTTGCTAATTTCACTTTGTAATTATCACGCAGTAAACTACTCATTAGCTTTAAGTTATCAGGCGTGTCATCAACCACCAATATGGTGGTTTTTTGTACGTTGGTCATATTTTACCTAGAAGATTAATAAAGTTTTGATACTTAAATGATTTAGAAGTTCTAATTTTTTTAATGGCTTAGAAGCGCTAATGTTTTTTGGAAATCAAATTGCTGCATCGAATTACTCACTTTTGAGAAAAGATCTTCCCCCAAAGCAGCACGAATCAAATCTGTATTATTTTCAAAAACTTGGTCGGCATCACCATCATTTTCAGCCAATAATTTACTCAAATTGGTTAACACTTCTTTTGCTTTTGACGTATCAAAAGAAGATAAAATCGCTATTACGGATTCAGATGGTAATTGCAATTTAATGGCTTCAATTATCGCATTTTGCATAATTTCAAGTGACAGAATCTTAGCGAAAATGTTTTCACACTCAGCATTTTCATGAATCATTTTCTCGATTTCACCCGCCATTTTTTGCAAGTTCGATGCACCAATATTACCACTTACGCCTTTTGTAGAATGCGCGATCCGTTCAGCTGTTGCATAATCATTCGCGGCTAAGGCAGCGCGTAATTCATTTGAAGTATTAGATTGATTCTGGACATATTTTCTAAGCATCTTGAAATAAAGTGGCTTTTTGCCAATCACCCGACTCAAACCTAATTTAACATCTAAACCGTCAATGACAGGCAAGTCATCGTATTGTTTCATTTCTACATTTTTTTCAGGCATCATGATTAAAGTAGACAAAGTCACGTCTTGTTTAAATTTTACCCATTTTAACAATGTACGAAATAATTCTTTTGGGGAAATTGGCTTCGAAACATGGTCATTCATACCAGCATTAGCACATTGTTCACGATCTTGTTGCATTGCATTTGCTGTCATAGCGATAATTGGTAAGTCGTTATTCTTAGCATCTTTTCGAATTTCCATCGTCGCTGTCACACCATCCATTACAGGCATTTTCATATCCATCAACACAATGTCGTAATTATTTTTAGCTACCATTTCAACCGCTTCTTTACCATTATTTGCAATATGCAAATTAAATCCACAGCCCTCAAACAAGCCCAGTACGACTTCTTGATTAAGTTCATTATCTTCTACAAGCAGAACAGCTGCGCCTTTTATAATAGCTAATTCCTCTAAGATATTTAAATATTGATTAGAGGAGGAGTCTGTTTGGTTGTCATTGATATTTTGTCCTAAAATACGCAATGTAACTTCAAATAAAGCTGAAGCATCTACAGGTTTTGAAAGCATATCCTGAATGCCAGAACTTTTTATTTTTTTGAACATATCTTCATGTGCATGTGCATGTGCATGTGCACTTACCATCACAAGACTTGGCGGCTTATTTAAAGTTAATGCTCGAATGGCTTTGACAGTTTCAATCCCATCCATTTCAGGCATCATCCAATCTAAATAAACAACATCAAACGCCGAACCTTCGGCATCTGCTTTTTGAATGGCAGTTAATGCCGCTTTGCCACTCCCAACCGCTAAAACCTTAAGCGACATACTGGAAAGTAAATCCTCTAAAACGTGTCGTGCCATTTCGTTATCATCCACAACGAGAGCATGACGACCACGTAAATCTGGATTGATGGTTAATTTATTAGCTACGCCTGTGACTTTACCAAATTTTGCAGTGAACCAGAATGTACTGCCTTTGCCAATTTCACTGTCAACACCAACTTCGCCATCCATTAATTCTGCCAGTTGTTTTGCAATCGCTAAACCTAAACCCGTGCCACCATATTTACGGCTAGTCGAAGTGTCAGCTTGTTGGAATGATTGAAATAATTTCGTTTTATCTTCAGGCGTTAAACCAATACCCGTGTCACTGACATTGAATTTTAAAAATACGTCTTTTTTAGTCTCGTTTAAAACTTCAACAGCAATAATAATTTCGCCATTGTCAGTAAATTTAACCGCATTATTACTGTAATTAATTAAGATTTGACCTACACGCAAGGAGTCCCCATTGATATATTTCGGGACATTTGGTGCTATATTAAAAATCAATTCTAAGCCTTTATCGTAGGCTTTTCCTGCAACTAAATCCGCTAAATCACCTAATACTTTGGCAAATTCAAAGTCGATATTTTCAATCGTAAGTTTGCCAGATTCAATTTTAGAAAAATCTAAAATATCATTGAGAATACCTAATAAATTCTGCCCTGCACTTTGCATTTTTGTAATCAATTTGATCTGATGATCCGTTAAATTTGTTTTCAATACCACGTGCGATAACCCAATAATTACGTTCATTGGAGTACGAATTTCGTGACTCATATTTGATAGAAAATCAGACTTCATTTTAGTTGCATTTTCAGCAAGTTCTTTCGCTTCCATAATGACAGCAGTCTCTTGCATAGAAATAGTGACATCGCGTATTGAGATGCACGCGCACTCACCACGCCCACCTACATTAGGCAAATAACTTAAATCTATTATAATCGGAAATTGATAACCATCTTTATGTAATCCATGTAGATTATCATGTGCCATTACCGTAAAAATATCTTCAGCGATAATGTCATGCATCTTTTTATGATGTTGCAATTCTCCGGTAGTATAGCCAAAAATTTCTTCCGCCTTCGGGTTGCAAAAGATAACCTCATCATTCTCATTAATTACCATCAACGCACCTGGTGCAACATTAATGATTGCTCGGTACCATGCGTCGAGTTCTTCTTCGCTCACTACGGTGTTTTGTATTTCAAGCGGTGTTTGTTTTCGTAAACAAACGTCTAAGCTGTCAGATTTCTTTGGAGCCATTCAATAGTTCCTATATTTATTACGTTTTGTTACATCAAAAATTTAAGAGTAAAAATTACTAGTGTGTTTAAAAAGTCATATTAGACATTTATTTTTGATTTAATAATTCCACCACCTAAACAGACCTCGCCTTGATAAAAAACTACCGATTGTCCTTCAGTTATCGCACGTTGTTGCTGTGTAAAAATAGCTTCGATGCAACCATTTTCTAACGGTGTAACGACACAATCTTGATCTTCTTGACGATAACGGGTTTTGGCTTTGCAATTTAGCGATTCAGTGAGTGGTTTATTACTACACCAATCCAATTGGTCCGCAATTAATGAATTATGCAGCATCAGTGGATGATAATGGCCTTGTCCGACAATTAACACGTTATTTACAACGTCTTTGTCCAATACATACCAAGGTTCATCGGGCGCATCTTTCACGCCACCAATTCCTAAACCTTGTCGCTGTCCAAGCGTGTAATACATTAATCCATGATGTTTACCGATATATTGCCCTTCAGGAGTTCGCATTTCACCAGGTTGGGTTGGTAAATAGCGTTTTAAAAATTCACTAAATTTACGCTCACCAATGAAACAAATTCCTGTGCTGTCTTTCTTTTTCGCATTTATAAATCCCGCTCGTTCAGCAATCGCCCGAATTTCTGGTTTGTGTAAATGCCCAATGGGAAAAAGTGTGTGTGAAAGTGGTTTTTGTCCCAGCGTGTAAAGGAAATAACTTTGCTCTTTATTAGGATCTAAACCTTTAAGCAATTGGAATTCGCCATTTTGTTCCAAAACTCGCGCATAATGCCCCGTCGCAATATAATCTGCACCTAAATCATCAATCGCGTAATGCAAAAACGCTTTGAATTTAACGTGTTTATTACACAAAATATCAGGATTTGGTGTGCGTGCAGCTTTGAATTCAGAAAGAAAAACCTCAAACACTTCGTCCCAGTATTCAGCAGCAAAATTCGCGGTTTTTAATTCAACTCCAAGTGTGTCGCACACTTGTTGCGCGTCAGTTAAATCTTGCATTGCAGTACAGTACTCGGTACCGTCGTCTTCTTCCCAGTTTTTCATAAACAAGCCCGTGACATTGTGACCTTGTTCGAGTAAAAGTAATGCTGTCACAGACGAATCAACGCCACCAGACATGCCGACAATAATGTTTTTAGACATGAAATAAAATTTTAAAGGTTGATAAAAATAAAATGGGGTTTCATTTTTTTGATAAATTATTAGGTGATAATTGTAAGCGTTCTCTCGATGTTAAGCATTTTTCATTTAGATATTGAATAATAGGCTTTATTCTTAATAACCCTCAAACCAAATTTTTGAACAGTAATACATGAAAAATCGTTTTGATTTAATCATTTTTGACTGGGACGGCACGCTAATCGATTCGATTGATTGGATTGCCCGTTGCTTGCAAAATGCCGCGAATGACACACACCATGCAATACCAAATTATCAAGCCTCTAAAGAGGTCATTGGTTTAAGTATCGAACGCGCCATTGAAACGCTGTATCCTGAAGCAACGTTTGATGAAGTTATCGTTTTAGTAAATCATTATGAAACCGCTTATTTTTCTAAGAAAATTAGTCGAACTGATTTATTTTCGGGTGTTATTGAAATGCTTGAAGCATTAAACAAGAAAGGATTTAAACTAGCCATCGCAACAGGAAAAACCCGTGAAGGCTTAGACGAAGCATTGAACGCAACAAACACTACTGATTTATTTTGTATTACCCGTTGTGCTGATGAAACGGAATCAAAACCACATCCGTTAATGCTCGAAGAAATTATGGCTCACACAAAAGTTTTACCGGAGCGAACATTGATGGTGGGTGATTCAACGCACGATTTACAAATGGCATTGAATGCGGGCATCGCATCAATTGGTGTTTCAAGTGGCGCACACGATTCTGAGCAGTTAAAAAATTATCAGCCGCTGCATTGTTTTTTCCAACCAACAGAACTATTACAACACTTACTTTGAAAAATACGGTTTAAAATCTCATGGAAAATAAAGACCCACACTGGGAACGCGAATTACTTGAAAAAATCGCACTGTCAGCCATCACTGAACAAACTCGTGCCCGTCGCTGGAGCGTCGCTTTTAAAAGCTTATTGTTTGTTTACTTATTCGCTATTTTTGGTGTTGCAGTGTATCCAAAATTGGGTAATGACCATCACGGTTCAAAAGGCGACAATCACACCGCTATTATTGATTTGATGGGGCAAATTTCAGAAGATAAAGATGCTAATGCCGATTCAATTATTGAAGGTTTACATGATGCCGTTGAAGATAAGCATACAAAAGGGATTATTTTACACGCCAATTCACCAGGCGGAAGTCCTGTTCAATCGGCTTATGTTTATGATGAAATTCGCCGTATTAAAAAAGAGCATCCGACTTTACCGATTTATACCGTGGTCAGTGATATGTGTGCCTCAGGTTGTTATTACATTGCGTCAGCGAGTGACAAAATTTTTGTTAATCCAGCCAGTTTAGTCGGTTCGATTGGCGTACTAATGGATGGTTTTGGTTTTGTTGATGTGATGGAAAAGTTAGGCATAGAGCGTCGCTTAATGACTGCAGGTTCTCATAAAGCAATGCTTGACCCGTTCACGCCACGCAAAGAAAGCGAAACGATTTATATGCAAAGTCTACTCAATCAAGTTCATCAGCAATTTATCACGGCTGTAAAAATTGGGCGTGGCACTCGCTTAAAAGAATCACCCGATATGTTTTCAGGTTTAGTTTGGTCAGGTGAAGAAGCTGTAAAAATAGGCTTAGTTGATGGTTTTTCTACACAACATGACATCGCCAAAAACTTAATTGGTGCTGAAGATGAAGTGAATTTCACACCGCAAGCAAATTTAATAGATAAATTTGCAGGGCGTTTAGGTGCATCATTTGGTCAAGTATTGAGTAGTTTTTTACAACCTGTTTCGTTACGTTAATAATACGGAGAAAATGATGAGCAAAGCAAAAACAAAAGCTGATGAACTCGCAAAAGCTAATGAACTCGGAAAAGCTAATGAAAAAGAACATGAAAAAGGACATGAAAAAACACCGGTAATCACCTTAGTTAAAGTGCCGAGTTTTACCCGTTTATTGCTTGGTGGCATTGCGGCATATTCGCTTTCGATGGTTATGAATCCTGCATTTGGTGTAATTGCGTTTTTGTTGATTTTGTTAATTCCGCTATTGACAATTGATAGTATTTTTTCACGTCAATTTCATAAGGCATATCACAAACCCGTGCAAATTAAAAAAAGAGAAATGAGCAGGAGTCAGTATTTAGAATATAGACTTGCAGTTGCCGCAGAAGCTGCAAGAGTAGCGGAAGTAGAAAGGCTAGCGGAAATCGCTCGTCTCGCTGAAATTGAGAAAAAATTAAAAGCTAAGGCTAAGGGTAAATAAAATGTGTCATTGATTTAATATTTTATTTTTGAACCTGCCGGAAATATTTCCAGCATAAAATCGCTAACTCAAACGATAATACCCCTTTTAAACCCAGTTCATTCAAAGAGAAATAAATTATGTCAAATGTCTTTAGTGGTGTATGTACAATTGGACGCGATGCTGAAGTGCGTTATTTGCCATCTGGTCAGGCAGTTTTAAATGTTAGCGTTGCGAATAACGTTGGTTTTGGTGATAAACAACAAACGGTTTGGCTGCGCGTAGTTTTGTGGGGAAAAAGAGCCGAAGGAACCTTAAAAGATTATTTGAAAAAAGGTCAGCAGGTTTTTGTGTCAGGTGAATTGACAATGAGTGAATACACTGCAAACGATGGTACGAAAAAAACGAATTTAGAGTTAAATGCCACCATTATTGATTTAGTAGGCAAGCGTGATTCTTCTGTGGCATCAAGTGATTATAACGCACCAGCACCTGCATCGAATTATGCCCCGCAAGCATATCAACAACCCGCTGCGGCATCTGCTCAAAATTATGCTCCACCACCTGCACCAAATTATGCACAGCAACAACCACCAAAACCCGCAGCAACGCCCAATTTTGACGCATCTTACGATGATGATATTCCATTCTGATCATTCAAAAACGTTCACGCATTATTATGCGTGAACGTTACATTTTTTCGTGTAATTTTAAAAATCGAGAATAACGTGGCGTAGAAATTTCACCGCTTTCAACGGCGGCTCGAACCGCGCAACCTTTATCATTATGATGGCTGCAATCGTTAAATTGACATTGCACCAAAAACGGCAAAAATTCTCGAAAACCTTGCGCCAATTGTCCCGTTGTAATGTCGGCTAAACCAAAAATCGCCACGCCAGGTGTGTCAATTAAATCGCCGCCTTCGGGTAAATGATAAAGCGTCGCGGCGGTGGTCGTGTGTCGTCCGTGTTTCGTTGTCGCGGAAACCGTGTTTGTTTTCAAATTTTTGTCGGGAATCAGCGTGTTGGTGAGCGACGATTTACCCACGCCAGATTGACCTGTAAAAATACTCACTTGCCCGCGCAACGCCTGTTTTAATTCGTTTAAACTGGTCACGTCATTCGCACAAACACGGTACAGCGCGTAACCCAAACTCACATAATTGGCTAATTCAGCTTCAATACTTTCAGAAAGCGGCAAATCGGTTTTGTTCAAAATCAACGACGCAGCAAAATCACGATTTTCACAAATCGCCAAATACTGATCTAAAAGCAAAAAATCACAATACGGTTCGACCGCAAACACCACAAATACGTTGTCGAGATTTGCCGCCACCGGACGAATTTTGTCGTTACGCGACGGGCGTGTTAAAACGGATTTGCGTGGTAAAAGTGCTTCGATGCGTCCTTGTTCAGGTGCAACGAGCGACCATAAAACCTTATCGCCCACCGTCACCGTGTCTAATTTTCGTAACGGCTGGCATAAAATAATCTCACCGTCGCATTCGACCGCGATGCCCTGCCCTAAATGCGCGATAACCAAACCTTCTTTTATATTCGTCAATGTCGTACCTAATTCTGTGCGTGGTGGGTTCTTGTTCTTCGTAATCGTTCACGGTATCTTCATTGATAACCCGTGCGTAAATTTGCTCAGCTGTCAGTGTTAAATCAATCGCGGCAAAATACACTTCATCGCCCATGTAATAACGTTCCGATTGCCAATGATTTTTGCGGCGACAAATTTCAACATCCACAAATTTAGGTTCAATCAACACATATTCCTGCAAATTCGCTAATCCTTGATAGCGCAGCCGTTTAATGGTTTGGTCGGTTCGGCGCGTTGATTTTGACAGCACTTCAACAATAATCAGCGCGTCTTCACTGTAACCATTTTGGATTTCGGATTGATGGCAAATTACCATCACGTCAGGATAAAAAAATTCGTGTTGCACTTTGAGTTTCATATCCGAAGCGAAAACTTCACACGGTTTACCGTCTAAATGATTACCAAAATGGCGCGTTAGCGTGGCGGTGATTCGATTGTGATTTGTTCCCACGCCTGCCATTGCGTAAAGTTCGCCGTCGATGAATTCGTGTTTAATATCGCTGGTTTGCTCAAGCAATAGATATTCTTTTTCGCTTAAATACGGCTGCTTCTGTAACGCGCCCATTTTTATTTCCCTGCTCGTTCCAAATTCAGTTTCAATAATCGCCGCAAAATTTCTTCGTCGTTCATTTCGGGCGTGTAATCATCACAACCGTAAGCAATCGCCACCGCTTTATCTAAAGTTTGTTGTACATTTTCAAACCACGGTGGCGGTTTATTGTAAAAGTTTGTCAATGTGCGTTTTTTCAATTCGTCTTCGTGTCCGACTTTTGCAATCGGACGTTTTGGAAATCCTGCCGTTTCTTCTTCGGACGAAATCACCCAATCCACCCAAATTTCAGGATTCAACCACGCTTCACGCAGTTGATTGAGTTTTATCGCAGCTTCGGCAATTGCTGGATTTGTGCCATTATCCGCAGACGTTAAACCATTTGGAAAAGAGAATGTTTCAAAGCAAGAAACGGCGTTATACGTTGGACGACCACCTTCATCACCATCACCATGCCATGAACAGGTTGCCAAAGACCACAATTGATGAAAGCGTGAATACAAAATACCGAAGGTTGTGTCATCAGAACGAGCAATTACAGTAAGTCGCGTATCTGGTAAAACAGTAACGGGCAACCAAACAAAAAATCGGTGTTTTGAAACTCGTGGCGTTGCAATAAAACGTTTAAGTGGAGCAAGTGCTTTTCTGAGTTCAGGACGCGAGCGTTGATGAATCCACCATTTTTCATTTGCTTTTTCTTCTCGCTTACCAATTCGCACAGGTTTTACAAATTCTTTGGCGTACTCAAAAGGTAATTCAAACAAACTCGCATCGGCTTCCGTCATCGACGCACCAAAATCAATAATCCAAGTATCAGAAGAACGGCGCGTAATATCCATGCCATTTGACCACGGTCTGACGACTTCGCTATTGGGTTTATTGTTTGCATTCGGCTGTGTTAGCCAGATACGGGCTAACTCTCCCGCAATATCAAACGCGCCATTTTTTTGTGTTCCGATAAAAGACGTTTTTGCATTTTCTAGCAGAACTTTAGCTTGTGTGATGTTGGTATTTTCTTCGCCATTTCCAGCAGTTAAATCGGCATGAATCACAGCAACTGATTCACCATTTAAGCCCGTAGTTATTGATTCATTCTTGCTAAAGCAAATCATTGAAACGCGCCGTTATCAAACCAATCCTCGTCTGACCATGCCTCAAAAATCGGGTATTTTTTGCAAATGTTATCGAGAACGGTACGATTTGAGCCGCCGCGAATGGAATTGGTTGACACAAAACCAGCGGCTTGAGTTTTGCCTGTTTCGATTTGTTTGCGTGCTTTTTCAAACCAATAACAAACCAAATCTGCGCCACCAGCCACACGCCCTTTGTAGCTTTTATGCAATTTTGCAACGTAATCATCGCCCAATTCTTTGAGCATTTTTTTATCGCCTAAAAATGGTGGATTGCCGACAATCACATCGGCTTTTGCCCATTTTGTTTCGCTGCCGTCGGTATTTAAAAGCGCGTCTTTGTGTTGAATACCGTCCAAACTCCGTAAAATCGGATTTTTATCAAACAAACGCTCGTTACGTTGTGACCATTGCAAATCGCCAATCCAAACCGTCACACGCCCCAATTCGGCGGCATATTCATTGATTTCCATGCCGAGAACGTTATCCGTTCCCGTTGAAAGCAAAAGTTGCTTTTGGAAACCAAGAGCTTCTGCGTCGAGTTGCCCGACGTGTTCTAAATCTTTGAGCGCGTGCAACGACAAATACAAGAAATTGCCCGAACCACACGCGGGGTCTAAAACACGAAAGTTGCGGAGCTGCTCTAAATAACCGTGATACAAATCTTGTGCGGCTTTGTGATGTAGTTTTTTCGCGGGGACGGTTTTAACGGCTTTTTCTTTCGCTGCAAATTCCAGCATTTCAGCTTTGACGGTTTGCCATTTCGTAGCTAAAGGCTCAGTAATCAAAGGGTCGATGATTTTTTTAATCGTAGCAACGTCGGTGTAATGTGCGCCAAGTGGCGTGCGTTCTTTTTTAGGGTCAAGTCCGCGCTCGAACAACGTGCCAAAAATTGTCGGGTCAATCGCTCGCCAATCCAAATTATGTGCCGCGCGAAATAAAACACTCAAATCGCTTTCTGTGAGTTCTGGAATATCGATTTTTTTGAATAAACCACCGTTAAACCAATGAATATCATCGCTGCCATATTGCCCGCCTTGTTGTTGCATTGCAGAAAACAAGCGTTGCAAGCTTTTTGCAGCTTTTTTGGGGTCTTTGTGAGCGGCTTTGAGTATGTTGGTAAAAATGTGAATGTCATCAGTGGCGGTGGAATTTAATAAACCTTCATCTTCGGCGAACATACAAAAAATGCACTGCGTCAGAAAATGTGCGACGACTTGCGGTTTAATACCACGTTCACGCATTGCCATTGCAAGCGTTGAAAATTCGTTCGAGGCTTCTGCGGTAATTGCCGCGTCAGATTTTAACGGTTTGAGTTTATCTGGGTCGGTGAAAACCCAGCGCAAGATTTGCATATTTTGCGGCTCGCCAATGTCAGGCAACAAAATTGTGCGTGGCTCATCAGGATAACCACGAAATACGGTGTGAATTTCAATGCGCTCACGGTCGCAAACAATCAAAAGCGGCGGATTCCCTAGATTTCCAGCATATTCGCGCAATTGCGCTAAGGCTTTAACAAGGTCAAGTTTCGGTTTTTTGTTTTCCCAACCAAAATGGTCGCGTTTCCAAACGTCCGCCCAACCATTTTTGCCGCTGTCTTTAATCGCGCCTTTTTCATAACAAAAATCATCGGAATTACGCGGTTTTTCGAGTTGCAATAATTCACATAAATCTTCAATGAAAGGCTGTGCGCCAGCGCGTTCGGTTAAATCGTTTTCTGTCCAGATTTGGATAAATTTTTCAGGTGTCATTTATTTTGATGCTGAATTATTTGCATCGACAATTTTCAATGCCAAATTGTAGCTAAGTGATATTGTCATTTTTATCCCGTGTTAGTTTTTAGTTAAAGTACCGCAATAAACTCGTCTGCTGAAACACCTGCTTGTTTGAGTAATCCAGCCAGCGTACCCATTTTAATTTCACGGTGATTCGGCACGACACAACCTTGCGAACCTTTACGAAGGATGATGTAACTGCCTTTCTGTCGAATCACAATAAAACCTAATTTTTGTAAGGCTCTAACCGCCTCAAAACCAGAAATAATGGGGAAATTAGGCACGCGCCGTCACCTGAAAAGTTGTCAGCAAAGGACGCGCTGAAAAAACAAGCGGGAATTCTTCTAAATACAGTTCTGTTGCCTCCCGCAAATTTTCAATTGCCTCTTCAATTGATTCGCCTTGTGTGGTTGTTCCAGTTTCTGGATTATAAGCAACGTAACCGCCTTCCACAGCAGATGTTAATACAGCAGAGAGTTCCATTTTTTATCCTTTGTAAATGTGTTAAATTTTTCGGTTTGCTGATTTTTCCAAATGGGCAATACGAATTGCCGCTGGCGGATGGCTGTAATAAAACGACGCATAAAATGGATCGGGCGTTAACGTGCTGGCATTTTCTTCGTACAATTTCACCAAAGCACTGACCAATTTACTGGCTTGCGCATGTTGCGCCGCAAAATCGTCTGCTTCAAATTCAAATTTACGTTGGAAATACGCGCTGATGGGCTTCATGAAAAAAGTAAAAATGGGCGCAATTAACGTGAATAACAATAATGCCGCCGCATTCGACGCTTGATGCACACCCAAGCCCGCGAAAAACCATTCTTTATCAATCATCCAGCCCAATATCGCAAAACCGATGAACATAGAAATCGACGAGGCAATCAGCATTTTGATGACGTGTTTGCATTTGAAATGCCCTAACTCGTGCGCCAAAACACCTTCCAATTCTTCATCATCAAGTGATGCGACTAAATTATCGTAAAACACGATGCGTTTGTTTTCCCCCAAACCCGTGAAATAAGCGTTGCCGTGACCAGAGCGTTTAGAGCCGTCCATAATAAAAATGCCTTCGCTGTGAAATCCGCACCGTTCAAGCAAACTCGAAATGCGCGTTTTTAATGCACCCTCTTCCATCGGTGTGAATTTGTTGAATAACGGCGCAATCACGGTGGGAAATAACCAGCTCATCAACAACGAAAAACTGATTAAAATCGCCCACGCCCAAATCCACCAACTGCTGCCGACGCTGTCCATAATCCACAAAATTAACGCCAAAATCGGTAAGCCAATCGCCGCTCCAAGCCCTAATTGCATGATTTCATCTTTGATAAATTGCGCGGGCGTGTTTTTGTTGAAACCGAATTTTTCTTCGATGACAAATGTGCCGTACCAACTGACGGGAATTTCAAATAACGACATTAAAACCGTCAATAGTGCAATCGCGCTCACACCTGCGATTAAAGGCGATTCAATGCGAGCGGCGCAAAATTCAAACGCCGCATTGATGCCGCCAAATAATGTTAAAATTAAAAGTAACGCCACGCCTAAACCACGTTCGATGTCGCCGAGTTTGGATTTTTCCAACGTGTAATCCGCCGCTTTTTGATGTGCGGTTAACGTAATGGTTTTTGAAAAGGCTTCTGGCACTTCGTCGCGATGCGCCAAAACATACGTCGCTTGACGTTTCGCTAACCAAAATTGAGTCGCCGTAACAACGGCAAACGCGAGTAAAAATATCAACGTAAAAGAGTTCATGAGTTTGTTGTATTGGTTTTAAATTAGGTTTAAAGGTTGCAAGAGTAGGTTTATGGAATTGCCATACCGTTATGCAATAGGTGCAAAAGTCACTGCAGTTGATTATGCTATATTTTTCAAAGCCGTTATAATTATTTACAAAAAAACCGTTATTTCTAACACTTACCCAAGACCTTTATGATTTTAAATCCAAAATTATTATTTACTTTTTCACCACTACATCGTTTGCAATGGGAAGAAGTGCAACAAAAAACCGTCATTTTATATCCCGAAGGCATGGTGGAATTAAATCAAAGTTCAGCTGAAATTTTGGAACTGTGTGATGGAACACGCAAACTTGCAGATATTGTGAAAGAGTTAGAAATAAAATTTGAAGTATCTAATTTAATAAACGATGTTTCTGCTTTTTTAGAGGTTGCTTTAGAAAATGGCTGGGTTACTCAACGTTAAAAATTTTTAATCTTGTTATTTTTTTAAACAGTATGCTCCTGACATATTTTTTCGCTGTCCGATTCAGATAAGGGTTGTTTGGTTAAGCCGCAAATAAAACCAGCATTGGATTTGGTAAAATAATTGCAAGTGTGACACAACCCGAAAGTTTGTGATTGATTTGCTTTTTGAAGCGCAAGTAGTGCGTTCATGAAACTGTCTTCATGACTTAAAAAATCATTTTTTCCAAATATCTCATTCGCATTATCAAATAAATTTGCTGGACTGGCTTTGGCTAAAATTGCCTCACCTTCTGGCGATAATTTCAAATGAATAATCCGTTTATCTTGCGTATCCGTTAATTTCTCGACGAATCCATTACGCTCTAAAATTAACAAGGTTTGTGACACCGTACCACGTGTCATGCCTAAATAATTTGCTAAAGCCGCTGGTGTGTCACTATAACGATTGCAACGTGAAACATAATCTAGCACTTGTAAATGAACAGGCTGTAAACCTAATTCGGTGCATTTACGACGTTCTTCAGAACGAATTAACGCAACCATTCGCTCAATAGGGGCATACACATCAATCACTGCCATAAATTTTATTTTCAATGCCTCTTATAATTATAGAATACGTAAAGATTAGCATAATTTTTTTTGGGTACGCTGAATAAGCGCAAAGATATAGGTGAAAATCCCTGCGCTTTGGTAATGAAAATTAACTTTTACCTGGAAGCATTCCAACAGATCCCGGTTTAATTCGCTTGCACGTTACAATAACATCTTCTAAATGACATTTTTTTTTGTCGCTTGCGCCCGTATTGCAATCGGTACACACCAATTTTCCATTGTGCTTAATCGCCTCAACATGCCAACCGTAACCTTGCGTTTGACAAAAACGCTTACTAAATCTGTCGACAGTATACGATTTTGAAGCATTCTCTTTGGCTTCATTTTCTGTGGCACAGCTCCCAGAAGATATTGTGTTTGCCATTAAATCACGGTAAATATATTCGGTTGCCAGCGCCATGTTAGATGTGAGTAACAAAGCGAAAACCAGACTCATTCGTTGTAATTTCATCATCATTCCTTAATTTAAAACACGAATATTCATTTGAGCCATTTCCTCATCTAGTTGATGTTTAATGGGCTCAAATTTCTCATTTTCACTTTCCTTAACAACAGCAATCACGGTTAAAATGGCCAGCACCACGCCGCCTATATAAAGCCAAAATCTATCTTTCCCTTCAATGTCGTCATTCATTTTTAGCACTCATTGTTATTATTATGACTAAACGTATTTTTAAAATACGACCGCTAATTGTGGCGAATCGATACTATAAAAAGAACGTATGATTGTCAATTAAAATATCGAATCGCTATAAATTACCGTGATACAATTAAGTACACGCTATACAATGAAAGGAGCGAAATGATGAAAAAATTATTATTGTTGTTGTGCATTTCAAGTAGCTGTTTGGCAGCGGAACCTACTATGGGACGTCAAACTGAGATTCGTACAATGCTGAAAAATACTTGCGCTAGCTGTCACGGTGCAAATTTACAAGGTGCGATGGGACCGTCTCTTCAACCAACCGCATTGGCGAGCAAAGCAGATGCGATGCTGATTGATACGATTTATAACGGACGAAAAGGCACGATGATGATGTCGTGGAAAGCGTCGATGAATCAAGATGAAATAACGTGGCTGGTCGGAATTCTGAAAAGCGGTAAATAATTTTTTGAAAAGGGGCTTCCAATTATTTTAAAGCCCTTTTTTTATTTCTGATTGGTTTTCGTTTTATAAATGCAATCTTCGATAATTTTTACTTCCTAAATTATTCAAGATTGGTAATTTTGTCTTGAAAAAATCATTTCAAATCTACCTTCAACTCCGCTAAACCCTGTTTTTCGACAACAGCATCAATCAAATGCCTAAAGTGGACCCCATTGTCCAGACAAATAATGTCTTAATTTAAGATAGAGTCTGTTTACACTCCAGCTGAATGGCGCTGTCCCATTTTTTTAAACCAGAACTGATGTTTCTGTTGTTGCGTATTTAT
>BJHG01000046.1 GCA_014191975.1 Methylococcaceae bacterium
AGTAACTCCTTGCTAAAAAACAGTAATTTTTGGTGTTACTGTAAAAGTTACTGCATAAAATGCAAGCTGTTACTGGTTTTCATTGTATTTCGTTGGGCAATAAAAAACCCGCTAAGTCAGATGAATTACGGGTTTTTGAACTTCTTTAAATCTTGTTGAATCTATATTTGGTGGAGGCGGGGGGAATTGAACCCCCGTCCGTAAGCACTCCGCCACAAGGTCTACATGCTTATCTCGTTCTTTGATTTAGTCAGTGACATTCCGACGAGCCAAAAAGGTCACCAACGATTCCGTAGGGTTTTAGCGCATCCATTCCGGACAGACTTCAGCGCGATCTTATGTGAATGACCTCTGAACGTTCTCTTGCCGAAGCATTTAAACTCCACCCGCATAAGCACAGATGGTCAAAGGAATGGTGCTGTTATTAAGCAGCTAAAGCCATTGAGTAGTTTTCGTCATTTGCGAATACTTAAGTTTCAGTAGATTTTACGAGGTGTACTGTCCTCGGCATGCACTCTAGGTTTTGCTACCCACGTCGAAGCCAAGTCGCCCCCGTTAAGTAGTACATAGGGTACACGATAACCTACATCATTCCAACAGGACACGTTTTAAAGTTGATTGAGACACCACGTTGTCAACGCCGCATAATTGGTTTTACCGGTCGCCATCACTGGAATCGCATCGATAAACAGAATCTTTTTCGGTAAATTTATCGCAGCGACACCGTCCGAAACACTTGCTAATTCCCGCAACGTTGCGTCTTTTTGAGTAGTAATTAAAATTATTTTTTCGCCTTTTTTTGCGTCTGGCAAACTGATGACTGCGTGATGTCCTTTTTCCCACGCTTTCATCACGAGCTGTTCAACAAATGGGAGCGACACCATTTCACCGCCGATTTTCGCAAAGCGTTTGCAGCGTCCGCGAATACTTAAAAAACCGTCATCATCGATGTGAACAATATCGCCTGTGTCGTACCAACCCGCACCGTAAATAGATTCGGTGGGTTGCAATTTTCCCGCGTTATCTGCAAGTAAATAACCAAGCATGATATTCGCACCACGCAAATGTAATCGTCCTGCGTCGTCAATGCCTTCAACCGGTTCTATACGAGATTCCAAATGCGGCAATAATCGCCCAACCGTTCCCACTTTATAATCCATTGGCGTATTCACCGCCGCGACGGGAGCCGTTTCTGTCGCGCCATAACCTTCTAAAATTCGCACGCCAAATTTTTCTGCCCATAATTCGCGCGTGTTATCTTGTAACTTTTCTGCACCCGCGACAACGTAACGTAATTTATAAAAATCATAAGGATGCGCTTTTTTGCCGTAAGCCGCCAAAAACGTATTCGTGCCAAACATAATCGTCGCATTCGTTTCATACGCCATTTCGGGAATGATTGAAAAATGCAGCGGCGTTGGATAAAAAAACGTTTTCATACCGTTCAAAACGGGTAACAACGTTCCAACCGTAAATCCAAACGAGTGAAACATCGGCAAGAAATTCAAAATGACATCTTGTGGATTAAAATCAATTCGCGCTGAAACTTGTTGATGATTCGACAAAATGTTGGCGTGCGATAACACCACACCTTTCGGCGTGCCTTCTGAACCCGACGTGAATAAAATCACCGCTGGACTGTCTGGATTGAAATCATTTTTGCGCCAAAACTGCGCCGTTTTACTTTGCCACGCGCCACGCAATTTATCGGAAGTTGAAATCGTTTCCGCTAAATCTTCCAAATAAATCACGTCCACTTTTTCGCTTAATAAATCGATGTCATTTTTCAAATTTGCCAATTCGACAAATTTTCGTGAACTCAAAACGGTTTTAATTTGCGCGGTCTGACACGCTGAAATCATGCCCGCCGCGCCCGTCGAATAATTCAACATGGCTGGTACGCGCTGTTGTTGCTGCAAACCTAATAACACACACAGCGTTTTGCTCGAATTCGGCAACAACACACCAACATTTTCATTTGGCTGGGTTATTTTTTGCAGCGCGTGACCAATAATCAACGTGCGCGTAATCAGCGCATCGTAACTGAGTGGTTTGCGTTCCAAATCTTCAGCCACAAAATGTTTGCCGCCGTGAATATGACGTGCATTTAATAAACTCGCAAAAATCGTTTGGCGCGTCGGACTGCTGATAAATTGCATGTCTGCCATCAAATCCGCCAAAATGTGACCGCTCGATTTACGGCGATTTTTACCCGATAATTCTTTCCGCCCCTGAATGTGTGTCGGAGGTAAAATCGTCAGCGTGATTTTCGGAAACCAGCGCAACCGCACGATGCCGCTCAATTTTGAAAACGGCGTATATTTCGCCCCTGTAATTTGAATCGGCAAAATCATAGCGTCTGATTTGTCGGCAACCATTCCCGTGCCGTCATAAATTTTCATCAATGAACCAGTAGTAGTAATTCGCCCTTCAGGGAAAATCAAAACTTTAGTATTGTGTTGTAAATAATGAATTAAATTTTTTAACGACATCGGATGTGTCGGATCGACAAGAAAAACCGTTGCCAAACCTAAAAATGGCTTCATCCACCACTTACCAGCAATATGCGTGTTGATTGCAAAGGTAATTTCATCTGGTAAAAACGCGGCAAGTAACGGCGGATCTAAAAATGAACAGTGATTTGCGACAATTAACACCCGATTTCCCGCGTTGTAATAATTTTCTAAGCCGACAACTTCGACACGATAAAGTAGTTTTAAAATGGTGCGGAGGTATTTTTTTAACATGAAAGTTTCACCGTAATAACTGCAACAAAATTTCTTTTTCTGGGTCACTTAAACCGACCGTTGTAGCTTGAATTTGTAATTTTTCTAAACGATTTTTACGACCTTGTAGAATTAATTGATTCAACGCGCCAGAAAATTCGGCATCAATGCCATCGTCAGGAATTAAAATCGGCAAAAAAGCTAACGCGTTTAACATTTTTTCTTCAGGTTCACCCCGATAATGTTCGAGTAAATGTGCCGTTGTTGCAGGTTTTTCATCGCAAATTCTCTGCACAATTATTTTAACTGCTTCAATTCCTGTAAATTCTAATGCTTGCCAATCAATTGGATTTTCGACTAATTTCCCGACTAATTGTGGGTTTTGCACCAATAACGCTAACGTCAATCGTTCTAATGAATGACGCACATTTTTTTCTTTCTGATACTTCTGTTGATACACGACTTTTTCTTTTTCAATGGTAGGTGCAATATCAAAATACGTTAGCTCCTTCAATTTCGCCAACATCATTTCCTTAAAAAAACTGTCTACTAATTTTAGCAAAAACGGCTTGGCTTGATTCGCGAGTTTTGAACGCCCTTCGATTGAATTTAAATCTAATTTTGTAGTGAAATGATTGAAAAAATAACTCGACATCATTTCGGCATTTTCGATGCGTTGTGTAAAGGCATCAACACCCTCTTCACGTAATAAAGAATCGGGATCGTGTGGCGATGGTAATAATAAAACACGCACTTGGCGGTTGTCATTCAACACTGAAAAAACCGCATCCATTGCTTTCCAAGCAGCATCCTGCCCCGCTTTATCACCGTCAAAACACAAAATGACTTCTGATGTAGATCGAAACAAAAGTTGTAATTGCGTCGCAGTTAAATTTGTACCTAACGCCGCAACAGAATATGCAATGCCAAATTGTGCAAGTGTTACAACATCAATATACCCTTCAACGATTAAAATACGTGCTGGTTTCGGATTTTTTTTCAACAATTCATACAAACCATAGACTTCATTGCTTTTATGAAATAGCGGTGTTTCAGGCGAATTGAGGTATTTTGGTTGTTGTGAATCGTCTAAAACACGCCCGCCAAACCCAATAAAGTAGCCACGTTTATTTCGAATTGGAAACATGATGCGTTGACGGAAACGGTCGTAATACAACTCGTTTTTGAACGCGAGCATTCCTGCTTCACACAGTAATTCAGTATTATTAAAATGAGGCGAAAGAATTTGCCAGCCATCTGGCGCGTAACCAATCATAAAATCCCGCGCAATAATGCCTAGAATACCGCGACCTTTTAAGTAATCAATAGCGGTGTTTTTTTGAGGATGATTTTTAAGTTGTTCGACGTAAAACGTAGCGCAAGCTGCCATCATTTCTTGAAGTTCGAGCAGTTTATTTTTCGCTTCAGGTTCGTAACCAGTTTGATTTTCATATGGAATTTCAACGCCTGCGAATGTGGCTAATTCTTCAATCGCTTCGACAAAATTGAGGTGATTAAATTCAATTAAAAAACTAATGACATTTCCGCCTGCACCACAACCAAAGCAATGGTAAAACTGCTTGTTGCGATTGACGTTAAAACTGGGGGATTTTTCGTTGTGGAAAGGACAACGGGTGGTGTAATTGGAACCTGTTTTTTTTAAAGGGACGTGCGAATCGATAATATCAACAATATCAACTCGCACTAAAAGGTCATCGATGAATTGGCGTGGAATCCTACCCGACATAATGAACGTGAAACGTCATTATTCTGCGAATGCTGCCTTGATTTTCACGCTAACAACAGACATATCGGCGCGACCTTGCATGGGCTCTTTTAATAAAGCCATGACTTTACCCATTTCTTTAATAGACGCAGCACCTGAATCAGCGACCGCTTGCGCGACCATTGCATCAATTTCAGCTTCGGTTAAAGGCTGTGGAAGAAAATCTTGAATAATAAGAATTTCGGCTGATTCGATATCGGCTAAATCAACGCGATTTCCGTCCGTGTATTGACGAATTGATTCGCGACGCTGTTTAACCATTTTGTCTAAAATGACTAGAACGCGACTATCATCGAGTTCGATACGCTCATCAACTTCGATTTGTTTAACCGCTGCTAACATCAACCGAATCACGCCCAAACGCTTTTTCTCACCACTTTTCATGGCGATTTTCATTTCGTCTTTAATGTGTGCTAATAATTCGCTCATGAATTAAAGCGCAGGACGACCGCGACGTAAGTTTTTCAACGCATAACGTTCACGCGCCAATTTTTTCAAATGACGTTTAACTGCCGCTGCGCCTTTGCGTTTACGTTCGGTGGTGGGTTTTTCATACGCTTCACGGCGACGAACTTCAGCTAAAACACCTGCTTTTTCACAAGCGCGTTTGAAGCGACGAATCGCTATGTCGAATGGTTCATTTTCTTTAAGTTTTACTGATGGCATTTAAAATTCCAAATTATTTAAGTGAGTAAAAAGGTTCGACGGCACATTACCGTCTAAATTGAACATTTAATTGTACCTTATTCCGTGAATTTTCAAAAACACAATCATTCAAAATAGCAGACGTAATTCTGAATAATTTTGAATCAATTGTTCACGAAAGCTTTCGATATTTTTATAATCACGCTGTTCACGAGCTATTGACACTTCAATTTCTTTCAAAACACGCATTGGACGATGAGTCAAAAAAACCAATCTATCCGCCAATGCAATCGCTTCACGCAAATCGTGTGTCACAAATAAAACGGTGTGTGGTCTATTTTGCCAAAGTTGCAGCAGTAATTTAGACACTTCTCGCGCCATTGGCGCATCAAGAGACACAAAAGGTTCATCCATTAAAAGCAAATCTGGATTGATGGCAAATGCCCGAATAATTGACACTCGCCGTTTCATTCCTTCAGATAATTGTCTTGGATAGGCATTCGCATAAGTGGTTAATTGCATCAGATTTAACAAATCATCAATTTGTTCTTTAGGAACATTTTTTTGATTTTCAAAAATCAATTCGATATTTTGACGCACTGTCCGCCATGGCAATAAACATGGATGCTGAAACACAAAACCAATTTTCGGATTTTGCGACTGATTACCGATTTTAATTTCACCAGAATAAGATGAATCTAAACCAGCAATGCTATTTAACAATGTAGTTTTACCGCAACCTGATTGCCCCACTAAACAAATAAACTCACCAGAATTTAACGTCAACTTAAAATTTTTAATCGTGGGAGTTTCAGCGCCATGATGCGTTTTTCCATGGATTTCAATGTGCACAACTGTCATGTTATCGCCACCGTAACGCCTCATTATCAAGCGGTTTTAAAATGGTAAATTCCAGAAATTGAATCACAGCAACAAACGCCACGGTGTAGGCTAAAATGCTGGCAATATCAAACCATTGAAAAAACAAATGTAGCTGATAACCCATACCGTCGCTACGTCCGAGCAACTCTACCATTAAAATAATTTTCCAAATCAACGCTAAACCAGAACGGGTCGCGCTCATTAAAAAAGGATGTAATTGTGGCAAAATAACGTGCCGTAATGTTTTATTTTGGCTAAAACCGTAGAATTTCGCCATATTCAGTAAATCTTTATCCAGCGCTCGAGTGCCTTCGCGTAACGTCACAATAACATTTGGCACTTTGTTTAAAACCACCGCCAGAATTGCCGCCGATTCTGTCAATCCAAACCAAACATAACAAAGAATTACCGTTACCAGTGCAGGCACATTCAAAAAAATCACTAACCAATTATCAAAAAAAGCGTTTAATTTTTGATTCATTCCGAGTGCAATGCCAATGATGCAACCGAAAAACATCGAGACCGTAAAACTCACAACTAAACGTAAAAGCGTAATACTTAAATGATGCGGTAATTCACCAGATTCGCAATGCTGCCAAAGTACACGCGCGACATTTTCAGGCGATGGCAGTAAATGGCTATGCAGGAAAATTGCTAAACATTGCCACAAAATTAAAAACGCAAAAATCGATAATAACGGCAAAAATTTTAAAAATACCATTTAGTCCAAAGCCCAAAACGTTCCTTCGGCTAAATTCAAAGAATTGCCGACTTTCGGATTTAAATTAACCAGTACGCTATAAAGTTTTTGTGCCGCTTTTTGATTTTCAAGATTCCATGAATTTACACGTCCATCACAATAACGTTGCCGTAAAATACCGGATGAATTTTCCATTTTTACGGTCGTTTTTTGCCACAATGTGAGATCATCGCACAACTTATTTTTTGCATTGGACGTAGCGTGGAAGAAGGATTTTAGTTCTGATTTATGCGAATTTGCCCACGATTGTTTGAACACATAGCCGAGTGTTGGCACATTTGCAGAAATCCCTAATTTTTGCTGCAATGCGTTGCCGTCAAGCAATTGCTTATAACCTTGCGATTCCAATTGTGCGGCAAAATGCCAATGCGTTAAAACTGCATCAACACGCTGATTCTTAAGTTGTTCGTTAATTAATGGTGGTGCACCGAAAGATTTTTCGATAGTTTTACTTAAATCGACGCTTTCTTTCCCTGCCACCGCTTGTAACAACAACCAATTTTTATCCAATTCACCGCCCGCAATACCAACACGCTTGCCGATTAAATCTTTGATTTCATGGATTGAACTATTTGCAGTCACAACCAACGCGCCAGATGTATTTGAATAAGGATAAAAGGTAAAATCTGCTCCCATATTTCGACTTTGAGAAACCCATAAAAAATCTGACACAATCATATCGACTGCACCTGATTGCAACGCAATTTTTGCGGCTTCTGAAGTCGCCACGGGTTGAGCGAGGATTTTAAAATCAGATGATTCGGGCAACACCGATAATTCCCAATCCAATGTCCCGGACGTTTGCACACCAATTCGTAATATTGTTTTTTCAGCGGTAACTTGTGTTGAATACAAGCAAACAGCGATAAAGCACATAATAATTTTTTTCATAACAATTTCTCTGTTTATCATTGCAATGGACGATTTTATTTTCCGCTTCCGTGCATGTTTCAGAATTTTCAGTATCCAAATCATATTCAGATCAATTCTGAATTTTACATTTTGATTTTTACAAATGAACCCCGTATTTTTAAAATCTACAACGCGCTAATTTTAACGTATTGCGCTTGTAAATTGCCGAATGTCGATTGAAGTTCAGCTAAACGCGCACGTTCTTTTTCAAGTACGGCGGCGGGTGCTTTTTCAACAAATGACGGATTACTTAATTTCACATCAATGCGTTCCAATTCGGTTTGAAGTTTCAAAATTTCTTTATCCAAACGCGCCAATTCGGCGGTTTTATCAATCAAACCCGCAATCGGAATTAAGATTTGCATTTCACCGACAATCGCAATCGCCGATTCAGGCGCAACTTCATCCACATTCAACCACGTCATCCTTTCCAAACGCGCCAATCGATTCAAATAAACGCGATTCGTTTCTAAACGTTCAGCATCTTGCGGCGAACCATTTTGCAACAAAACGGGTAACGGTTTGCTCGGTGCGATGTTCATTTCGCCCCGAATTCGACGCACACCCAAAATCACCGCCATCAACCAATCGGTATTTTGAACGGCTTCATTATCAATCTTCGATTCGTCCGAAATCGGATACGGTTGCAACATAATCGTGTCGCCTTCAATGCCCGCGAGTGGTGCGACACGTTGCCAAATTTCTTCGGTAATGAACGGAATAATCGGATGCGCCAAACGTAAAATGGTTTCCAAAACGTGCAACAAGGTTTTGCGCGTGCCACGTTGCAACGCTTCGTTATCCGATTGCAACGCGACTTTGGTCAATTCCAAATACCAATCGCAGTATTCGTTCCAAGTAAAATCGTAAATCGCTTGCGCCGCCAAATCAAAACGATAGTTATCAATCGCGTGGCTGGTCGTTGAAATCACTTGATTCAGACGCGCCACAATCCAACGGTCAACGTGTGAAAATTCACATTCGCCCACGATGCCGCAATCGTGTTCTTCGGTGTTCATCAGAACGTAACGCGCGGCATTCCACAGTTTGTTACAGAAATTGCGATAACCTTCCGTGCGAGCCATATCAAACCGAATATCACGCCCCGTCGCAGCCAATGACGCAAAGGTAAAACGTAACGCATCGGTGCCGTAAGATTGAATGCCGTCAGGGAATTGTTTGCGAGTGGCTTGTTCGATTTTTTTCTGCAAATGCGGTTGCATCATGCCAGCCGTGCGTTTTGCAACGAGCGTTTCTAAATCGATGCCGTCGATAATATCAATCGGGTCTAATACGTTGCCTTTTGATTTCGACATTTTTTGCCCTTCGGCATCGCGCACCAAACCGTGGATGTAGACTTCTTTAAACGGCACTTCGCCACGGAATTTCAAGCCCATCATAATCATCCGCGCCACCCAGAAGAAAATGATGTCAAAACCTGTGACTAAAACGCTGGTTGGATAAAACGTTTTCAAGGCTTCGGGTTCGTTTTTGCCATCCCAACCTAAAGTTGAGAACGGCCATAACGCTGACGAAAACCAAGTATCCAAAACGTCTTCGTCTTGTTTCAAAAAGTAATCGGCGGGCAAATTATGTTTTTCACGAATTGCGGCTTCAGATTCGCCGACGTAGATATTGCCTTTGTCGTCGTACCACGCAGGAATACGGTGTCCCCACCAGATTTGGCGCGAAATACACCAATCGTTGATGTTCCGCATCCAATCGAAATAAGTGTTTTTCCAATTGTCTGGCACAAATTTAATATCGCCATTTTCAACAGCGGCAATCGCAGGCGCGGCAAGTGGCGCGACTTTCACATACCATTGATCGGTTAAAAACGGTTCTATAACACTTTGGCTACGATCGCCGCGTGGAACCATCAATTTATGGTCAACGATTTTTTCGAGCAAACCAGCCGCTTCAAAATCGGCAACGATTTGTTTTCGTGCTTCAAAACGGTCTAGCCCACGGTATTTTTCAGGAATCAGCGCGTCGTCATCGATGCTGGCATTGGCGGTTAAAATGTTAATCAACCCCCCGTGCGGCAAATCTTGAATCGCTGACGTATGACGATGGCGTGTCCACACTTCGTAATCGTTGAAATCGTGAGCAGGTGTGATTTTTACGCAACCTGTTCCAAATTCTGGGTCAACGTAATCGTCAGCAATAATGGGGATTCGACGACCTGTCAAAGGCAATTCCACGAATTCGCCGAGCAAATGTTGGTAACGTTCATCTTTCGGATTGATAGCCACCGCCGCATCACCGAGCATGGTTTCAGGGCGCGTCGTAGCGACGATTAAATGCCCTTGACCGTTTGAAAGCGGATAACGCAAATGCCACATGAAACCATTTTCTTCTTCAGACAAAACTTCCAAATCCGACACCGCTGTGTGCAAAACAGGATCCCAATTCACCAAACGTTTGCCGCGATAAATCAGCCCTTCTTCGTGCAATTTAATGAACACTTCTTGCACCGCGCCTGACATGCCATCGTCCATCGTGAAACGTTCGCGCGACCAATCGAGCGATGAACCCATGCGGCGCAATTGGCGTGTAATCGTGCCGCCCGATTCTTCTTTCCAGTCCCAAATCTTTTCGATGAATTTTTCGCGTCCGTAATCGTGGCGAGTTTTACCTTCGGCGTTACACAAACGTTCAACCACCATTTGCGTGGCAATTCCCGCATGATCCGTTCCCGCTTGCCACAATGTATTGCAACCTTTCATGCGATGATAACGCGTCAACGCATCCATAATAGTGTCTTGAAAAGCGTGCCCCATGTGCAAACTGCCTGTCACATTTGGTGGCGGAATCATAATGCAATATGGTTCGCCTTCACCGCTCGGCTCGAAATACTGATTTGTTTCCCAGTTTTCATACCAGCGTTGTTCAATGTCGTGAGGCGCGTAAGTTTTTTCCATGAGTTTAAAAATCTCTTTTTGATGTTTTAAAAATAGCTTTTAGTAGAGCTTATGTGTTGTGAAATTAGAATAATTATACAACACCCCCATCAAAAGCTGATTTCTTGATTTAAAGTTTGATGAATAAAAGACAGTGGCTCATAAATACCAAGAATTTTGATGTTTTTGACATTTATAATCCTTTAATTTATTTATCTGTTAGCATTTCTACTTCATTTGAAGCATGAATTTTCGTTCCCAAACCTGTTGGCTGAACTAATCCCGTCGCAATCGCAATCACAATAAAAATAAATAACGTCACCGATAAACAAATCCGAAACGTCAATGCTTTAAGCGTTTTTTGCGAATCAGCGAGGTCTTTATGTTTCACTAAGTTGAATAATGCAGAGCCTAAACTAGCGATAATGGCTAAAAATGCAATAATAATGAGCGTTTTAATTAACATAAATTTCATATCGTCAAAAAATAAAACTCTATTTTCAAGGATTTTACGATGACAATACAACTTTTAAAGGTAGAAAAATGAATATAAGTTTGAAATGGGTATTTTCTTATTTGGCTTTGTTTACCTTATTTTTAAGTTTGGGTGTGTGGCAAATCAATCGAGCTAACGAAAAACAAGATTTTTTAAACACGGAAGCAAAACGCACCAATGAAACGGTAGAATTAGATTCCAGAGCACAATATGAACCAAGTGCTTTACGTTATAAAAACACGACTATTGTCGGGCATTACGATACAAAGCAACAATTTTTACTCGATAATCAAATTGACGCAGGAAAAGCAGGTTATTTTGTTTTTACACCATTTATATTACAAAATTCTAACAAAGCTATTTTAGTCAATCGTGGCTGGATACCTTTAGTTGAACCGCGTGCAACATTGCCAAATGTAAATTTTTTAGCTGAAAATGACATAACGATAAACGGACGAATTAACAATTTCCCAAGCATTGGATTGAAATTAGCTGGTGCCAATCAACCCACCAAATCAAATCCAGCAGTTGTAGGTGTTATCGAGGCACAAATTTTAGCAACCGTGTTGGGTGTAGAATTATTTCATTTTCAACTTGAACTAGATGCAAATTCTCCCAACGGCTTTAAACGTGAATGGACAGTGAAAAAAATAATGCAACCTGAACAGCATTTGGGTTATGCATTTCAATGGTTTGGGTTGGCATTTGTGTTAACAATAATTTTTATCAAATTCGGTTTTAGCAAAACAACGGAATAGACTTGACTGAAGCGTCAGTAAAATCCGAATCGTGTATAATTTGTACAATTTAAACATTCCTTACGTGGCAATTATGACTATTGATAAATTAACTATTCGCCGTCGCGGCATTTATTTACTTCCTAACTTATTCACTACAGGCGCGTTGTTTTCCGGTTTTTACGCAATTACTTCCGCGATGAATCACCATTATGACATTTCAGTGGTCGCGATTTTTGTTGCAATGATTTTGGACGGATTAGATGGACGTGTCGCTCGCATGACCAATACACAAAGTGAATTCGGCGCACAATATGATAGTTTGTCTGACATGGTTTCATTTGCCGTTGCACCAGCATTAGTGATGTATTTATGGGCATTTTCAAGCTTGGGTAAATTAGGATTATTCGCCGCATTTGTTCACACTGCGGGCGGTGCATTACGATTAGCGCGATTTAATACACAATTGACTTCTGCTGATAAACGTTACTTTCAAGGTTTACCCAGTCCAGCAGCAGCGGCAATTCTAGCGGGATTTATTTGGCTTTGTTTGGAACACGGCTGGGATGTTGAGACGTTGAAATACCCTGCATTAGGTTTAACAATTTGCACTGGTTTATTGATGGTCAGTAATTTCCGTTATTCGAGTTTCAAAGAAATTGATTTAAAAGGCAAAGTACCATTTTTCGTAGCAATCTCGGTCATGTTAAGCATTGCTTTTGTCATGGCACAACCGCAAACAATGTTATTCGTATTGTTTTTGGGCTACGCAATTTCAGGGCCGCTCGTCACGCTAATTATGCGTCGCAAAAAATTACAGGCACGCAAAAGCTAATTTCTAACCTATTTTGAATTTAAGAAACAATATGAAAGACGAACTGATTATATTTGATACAACTCTGCGCGACGGTGAACAAAGTCCTGGCGCGTCGATGACTCGTGATGAAAAAATTAGAATCGCGCGTGCGCTGGAACGTTTGAAAGTGAACGTGATTGAAGCGGGTTTCCCAGCGGCAAGCGTGGGCGATTTTGAAGCAGTTCAGGCAGTCGCAAATGTTATTAAAGACAGCGTCGTGTGTGGGTTTGCGCGTGCGTCAGACAACGATATTGACCGTACCGGTGATGCGTTGAAAGGCGCGAAACAATCACGCATTCACACCTTTATTGCCACGTCGCCGATTCACATGACGATGAAGTTGAATATGACTCCTGAGCAAGTGATTGAACACGCGGTGCGGGCGGTAAAACGTGCGCGACAATATACCGACGACGTGGAGTTTTCGCCTGAAGATGCAGGACGTTCGGACGAAGATTTTTTGTGTCGTATTTTGGAAGCCGTGATTGATGCGGGCGCGACGACGTTGAACATTCCTGACACGGTCGGTTACAGTATTCCGCAACAATTTGGCGCGACGATTAAAAACCTAATTCAACGGATTCCGAATTCGGATAAAGCGATTTTTTCGGTGCATTGTCACAACGATTTAGGTTTGGCGGTGGCGAATTCACTTTCTGCCGTGTTGAATGGCGCACGCCAAGTGGAATGCACGATTAACGGTTTGGGCGAACGCGCAGGGAATGCGTCGTTAGAAGAAATCGTGATGGCAGTTCGGACGCGCCACGATGTGTTTGATTGCCAAACGCGCATTGATACGCGCGAAATTTTGACCTGTTCAAAATTGGTTTCATCGATTACGGGTTTTCCCGTGCAACCGAATAAAGCAATTGTGGGAGCTAATGCGTTTGCACACGAGGCGGGTATTCATCAAGATGGCATTTTGAAAAGCCGCGAAACCTACGAAATTATGCGAGCAGAAGATGTCGGCTGGTCGGCAAATCGCATGGTTTTGGGCAAACATTCTGGACGAAATGCGTTTAAAAGTCGCATTAGCGAATTAGGGTTTGAGTTTGACAGCGAAGCCGAATTGAACGATGCCTTTGCCCGATTCAAACAATTAGCCGACAAAAAACACGAAATTTTTGACGAAGATTTACAAACACTGATTTCTGAAACCACATTGGAAACGGAAGACGAACATATTAAATTGATTGCGTTAAAAGTGTGTTCCGAAACGGGCGAAGTGCCGAATGCGGTGGTCACTTTGCGTTTAAATAATCAAGAATTGACCGGTAATTCAACGGGCGGCGGCGTGGTCGATGCGACATTGAAAGCGATTGAAAAATTAGTACAATCGAACGCATCGTTAGAAGTTTATTCGGTGAACAACGTCACGAACGGCACGGACGCGCAAGGTGAGGTCAGTGTGCGTTTAGAAAAAGCCGGTCGCATTGTCAATGGTTTGGGTGCGGATACCGATATTGTAATTGCTTCGGCGAAGGCGTATATCAACGCGCTGAATAAATTACTCAACGTCAACGCGCGTCAACACCCGCAAAAGTGTGAGGTTTAAATGTTATTGAAATCAAAAACACAATCCGGCTTTACACTTTTAGAATTACTCGTTGTTTTGGGGATTATTGCGATGTTGGCGGGTATCGTCGGGCCCCAAGTGATGAAACATTTGGGCGAATCTAAAACTAAAGCCGCAAAAGTACAAGTTGAGGATTTTTCTGCCGCGCTCGATATGTACAAATTGGACATGGGCAAATATCCGACCAGCGACCAAGGCTTACAAGCGTTAATCGAAGGTCCTGAAGGTTCAAAACGGTGGAATGGTCCGTATTTGAGAAAAGCGAAAACACCGGCGGATCCATGGCAAAATGAATACCATTATGCGTCACCTGGCACGCATGGAAAATTTGATTTATTCACTTATGGCGCAGACGATAAAGAAGGCGGCGAAGGCGAAGATCAAGATATTAACAACTGGGATTAAATGCGCTCAAACGCAGGTTTTACGTTGCTTGAACTGATTGTTGTTTTGGCAATTGTGGCTTTAGGTTATAGCGCGGTGGCGGTGAATTTTTCGTCTGGCAATGATGCTATGGCATTAAAAGCCGCCGCCCGCGATTTAACGTCAGGTTTGCGTTATGTGCGTTCACAAGCAATGTTATCGCACGAAAGCGCGACGCTCGATTTCAATCTCAGCAACAACAGTTATTCATTGACGGGACAAAAAAAAATTTACACGCTCCCCGAAAATATCGACGTAACTATCAACACCGCCAAAGAGGAATTGCACGACGGCGTGGCAAAACTGCGCTTTTTTCCCGACGGGTCGTCAATTGGCGGGCGTGTTACGTTAGAAAAAAAATCCCACGTTCAAGAAATCAACATCAACTGGCTGACCGGTCATGTCACGCTCACCGAATAAACAACACGGCTTTACGCTTATTGAAGTGTTGATTTCAATGGTGATTTTGGCGATTGGATTGCTTGGATTTTCTGCCATGCAAGCAATGTCGTTACGAGATAATCAAGACGCTTACTATTATCAACAATCCACATTACTGGCTTCTGAAATGCAGGATCGAATTCGTGGAAATAACTTTGCTGATTGGTCCACTGTGACAATTGGCACGGGCGATTGTACGAAAGATTCGCCTTGTGACGCGCAAACAATGGCGAATAATGATTATGGCTATTGGAAGAAAAGTGCAGAAAATATCTTATCAAAACCTAGAACGGGCGAAACTGTTGAAATTAGTCACACCGCTCAAGTAAATACGAATTGCAATATAATTACAATAAATGAAGTGTGCTTAATTAATCGTTGGGCGCGAACACATAGTCAATCATCTGATACATCATCAAAACTATCTGACACCGCCACATTTTATTTAAAGGTTACACCATGATTAAAAAACAACACGGTGTAACACTCATCGAGTTAATGGTGAGTATGATCCTGGGGTTAGCGTTAATTTCAGGTCTGAGTCAGTTATTCGTTCAATCACAATCAAGTTTTAAATTACAACGTAATTTGAGCGATATGACCGATGACGCTGTGTTTGTTTTAGAAGATTTGACGAAAGGTCTTTTGTTGGCAGGGTATTCACAAAGTGGTGCAAAAGATTATCCGAGTATCACAAACACTACCTTTTCTATTCCAGGTTCGCCCGTCGTCCCTACGATAAGTTTTAGTAATATTAATGAATTTTTTCATGGTGCGGATGAGGTTTCTAACAATCGTAAAGGTGATCAATTTGTTTATCGCTATAAATTAAATGATGCAAGCGAACTTGAAAATTCTATCTGTACCAATACTACTGTTCTAGCTAAAGCGTATAACGAGGAGATTAAAAATGCAAATGACAATAGCCGTAAGGTAAATGCAATTGTTATGGTGCGAATGTATAAAAAGAATGACGGTAGCAGTTTTGTTTTTTATTGTAAATCAGCAGTTATGACGCCAGACAACCCTGATTCTAAACTTAAATCAACAGTTGAAGATGCTCAACCAATGATTTCAAACGTTGAAAAACTAACTTTTAAATATGGCGTTAAAACTACCGCTGGTTTGTTTTATTATGGAAAAGCCGCTGATGTGTCGGATTGGACAAAAGTATTCGCGGTGAAAGTCTTTATTGTTATGCAGAGTGCAGATAAAAATTTAACTCGAATAAAAACTGGCTGGTCAATTGACGGCGGTGCGACTGAATATCCATTAGTAGATGAAAATCGACTTTATAAAGTATTTTCAAAAACAATTTTTTTGCGTAATGCGCCTTGAGCAAGAATATGAACAATCCTAATTTCAAACAACAGCGTGGTGCGGTGTTAGCGTTTAGTTTGGTGATGTTGTTATTACTAACTGATGTTACGCAGCTTGAAGTTTAATCAATTCAGCATAAGCCATTTGAGTTGCACGAATGAGTAGTTTCGCACGCAAAGCAAAATAGTTAAGCTGATGTTTAATCTTCAAACATTCCAATTTGAAGAACCCATAAATCGACATAAAAACGTGATTGTTTTGTGTTGTCATAGTGCGAGTGGGTGATTTTGTTAAGCCCAAATTCGATTTTAACGA
>BJHG01000047.1 GCA_014191975.1 Methylococcaceae bacterium
GTGTTATCCACGCCTGTCTTTCCGCTATAGGCTGATTCCAGACTTTTTTTTAAGCCAATCTAATTCCATATTCAACTGCCCAATTTTGGCATACAGCCGATCCGGATCGCTCTGTGCATTGACAGGCTTGGGACCCCGTTTACCTTCAAAAAGACTACCCGCATTGTCCATCAATTCCTTTTTCCATTGACTTACCTGGGTCGGATGGACTCCGTTTTCCTGGGCGATCTCATTGATTGTCTTTGTGCCTTTAACCGCTTCCAAGGCAATCTTAGCTTTTTGTGATCCTGTAAAAATCTTCCGCTTGCTTTCACTCATTTGCCACTTCTCTTTTTTCGACAGAGTATAGCTTAAACTATTGTCCGGATTTCAGGGTCCACTATACTTTAGCGTAGTCAGCGATTGAACGGTCTGGTAATTCTTCTTGAGCTTGTTGATATGATTCTACTTCGCGGTAGTGGTCAGCTAATAGTTGGGCGGCTTTTGTATCTCCCGCTTTATCCGCCTCAGTTAAGGCATACCCTATGTCTTCTAATGACTCCATTTACTTACCTCCTGCTGGGCGACCATACTTATTTAGCGCATCTGTTACGGACTGGGGTTTAGGTGCTGGTGGAGCTACAGGCTTAGATGTCATACCATTTGTTTTTCGGCTAACCCAATCCCCGATATCACTAAGCATACCCGGCTCTACTTTAGGTTCTTTACTTGGGTCAAAAACAAAGGGGTTCGCCCCTGACTCTGACTTAGCCCCTTTACTCTCTAATTCGTTTATTTTATTTTGGATTCTCTGTCTTTCCGATTTAACGTGCTCCCCGTGCTGTTTTTATACTCGTCAGATTCTTCACCTCCTGCCACATCCTTAGCCTCAGCCGCTAGACCTTTTAAATCCGCACGGTATTGATTTAGCTCTTGGTGGATCGTCATAGGCTTTCCACCCTCTGCTCGAGTAGCATTAAAGTGCCTTTCATTCTGAGCGCGGCTCGCCGCTGCGCTACCTGCGCTAGAAGCAGTTGCTTCTCTCTTCGCAGCATTTTCGTCCCACATAACATCGTTGTGGGCTTTGTCTTTTATGTGCGTTTCCCGCGCTGTACTTTCCGCCACCGTGGCATTTGCGGCCTTATTATGTTCCGCAGACACCTTGAAAGAGCTGGAATTAAAGCTGCATCTAATTTAGATATTTTTTGCGACAAGCTTGCATTATTGCGCTTGCTGCCCGATCACTCCCAATATCTTTTGTGTGATTTAAAATACAATCTGCGTAAGTTCGTTCGCCAAAAACAAAATACAATCCCACTTTCAATACAGCCAAAATTAAAACATATCTAGGTATCGATTTAATTAATGCTACTGTTTTTGTTCCAAAAAAATATATCAACATAGTAGGAAATAATGCAATTGTCGCAAAGATCGAATGTTGTTGAATACCCATTGTTTCAAATGGTACGCCGCCCCCAATCATAGCAAACAGAAACAAAGCAGCATAAAACACTAGGTACAATGTCCAGAAATTCATTTTTCTTTGTTCAGCCTCATTCATTTCCATAAATCCAAAATAATCATTAAAATTTCATATAATTATGTCGTGCCAATCATTTCCAAAACCAACGTTGCCATATTTCGAATGCCGTCACCAGCACCTAATTTTTCACGCACAATCGCCAAATCAGCACGGCAATTTTGGGCGACTTCTGAATCGGTCAATAAACGTTTAATTTCAGCGGCTAAATTTTCAGCGGTCGCGTCATGTTGAATTAACTCACGCACAATGCCTTGACCAAAAATGATATTCGGTAAACCAATAAATCGTGTTTTCACGAGCTGTTTTCCAAGCCAATATGTCAGGGAATTTAACCGATAACAAATCACCATCGGAATACCTAACAACCCGATTTCTAACGTCGCGGTTCCCGAACACGTCATAATCGCATCACAACATTGCATCACATCGTAAGGCTGATTTTTAATCACAGTCACGCGGATATTCGCGTGTTTTAAATAACCTTGAATTAAATCATCAGGAAGTGAATCTGCTTGTGGAAAAATGAATTGGCTGTTGGGAAAATCTACTTTCAAACGCTCTGCTGCGGCTAACATAACAGGGAATAAACGTTTAATTTCATTCACTCGACTGCCTGCAACTAACCCAATAATGGGCGAATCGGAATTTAAATCGAATTTATTTAAGGCTTCGGGCTTGGTAAATCGAGGGATAACTTTATCGACAGAAGGATGACCAACATAACGAACGGGAACATTTTCAGCATCATAATATGCTGTTTCAAATGGGAAAATGACCGCCATCATGTCAATGACCGCCCCATATTTTTTCACACGATTTGCCCGCCATGCCCAAACTTGTGGGCTAACGTAAAACAATACTTTTATGCCATTTTTTTTGGCGAATTTTGCTAATTGGTAATTGAATTCTTTGTAATCGACACAAATCAGTAAATCAGGTCGCTCATTGAGTAACAAATTCTGCATCGTTTTAAGAGCGCGACGGATTTCAAAATAATGCTTAACAACTTCAATCGCGCCAAGCACGGCGATTTGGCTTGAATCGTAACAAAGTGGAATGCCTGCATCAGCCATTTTCGCGCCACCCATTCCAATGGAATTCAATTTTGGATAATTTTTTTTAAGCTCTAAATACAAATTTGCCGCGTGGGAATCACCCGAACTTTCACCTACACTAAAACAAATTTTAAGCGATGTATTAGCAAGCATAAATTTTGAATCTATATTGAATCGACGATGACATCATCTTGATAAAGCGCATGAATTTCTAATACATCGTCCCATGCTTTAAAAAATGCCTCAACACATTTTGGGTCAAAATGACTGCCTGAATTATCCCTCAAAAATTGTGACGCATCGTCTAGTGACCACGCTTTTTTATACGGACGTTCCGAAGTCAGTGCATCGAAAACATCTGCTACGGCAACAATTCTTGCATAAAATGGAATTTCTTCACCTTTTAATGCATTTGGATAACCTGTGCCATCAAACTTTTCATGGTGATTTAATGCCACAATGCTTGCTGTTTGAATTAAAAGAGAATAACTGTTGCTTAAAATATTGTAACCAGACACTGCATGTTGTTTCATGATAAAAAATTCTTCTTCGTTTAACCTTCCTGGCTTTAGTAAAATCATATCAGGTGTACCGATTTTGCCAATATCGTGCATTGGGGCGGCTTCTAAAATCAGCACTTGCTCACATTCTGACAACCCTAATTCGCGTGCAATCAAACGTGAATAATTTGCCATTCGCAACAAATGTTGACCTGTTTCAGGATCACGATGTTCAGCCGCTTTTGAAAGACGCAGCACCATTTCTTTTTCGCTTTGTATCAATTCGATTCTTTCTTTTCGGATTTCGATTTCCAACCATTTCATATGATCAGAAGATTCAATTTGACACTCTCGAAATAGTAGTAATTTTTTTATTCTCGTAAAAAGTTCATCTTCATCAATGGGTTTAATCAAAAAATCATTTATGTCAAATATCAATCCTTTATGTGACACAATATTGTCTATGTCGCCTGTGAGTATCATCACGGGGATTTCCTGATAGCTTTTATGAATAGCTCTAAAACGCTCGATAAATTCTAAACCGTCTATATCAGGCATTACATAATCAATTAACACTAAATCTGGTTCATTCGTTTCAGACCATGCCAATGCTTTTTTCAGACTCTTCAAAACAAAAGCACTCTACATTACTTATCGCTTTTTTCAATAACCTGTTAAATAAGCTTAATGTACTAACATTATCTTCAACAATTAATACACGGTGATTCATAATTCCTCCTAAACTCTTTATTATTTTTTAACAATCGCATTCCATGCCGCAAGCCACGCTTGTGATTGATATAACTCTCTTCTTTTTTCAAGCGTGCCGTTCAAAATCATTTGTAACGTCATGTTAATAATGCCAAAAAAATAGCTATAAATAAGCATCGGTGCAAGACTACGAATTTCTCCATTGTTGATACCGAGTTGAATCATTTTCAACATTTTATTCACTACAGGAGTTTGTAAATAGGGCTTAGCATCAGCAGGTAAAAATTCGTGAACATTAATTTCAAATAAAAATCGCAAGGCTTCAGGTGCTTCTTCAGTCAATTTAAACAGTAAATCAACTAAACTGTGTAATTGTTCGGCAGCTTTTTTATTACGACGACGAATTTCATCAATCGACACGCTTAAACTATCTAAAACAGTATTATAGACTTCCGTCGCAAGTTCTTGTTTGCTTGAAAAATAAAGGTAAATTTCTTGTGTTTGCGATAAGTTCGCTGCTTGTGCAATGTCTGATAAAGAGGTATTCAAATAGCCTTTACGCACAAATAAACTCAATGCTGTACGTAAAATTTCGGTTTGTGTTTCGTCATTTTTCTGAATCAAAATTTTTTCCTGTTCCATGTTTTTATTCATCCATTCTGTGGATATTTTCGTGTGTGTTAATCGCGGTAAAAGCCGCGTGTAAGTATTGAATCATCGACCACAATGTTAAAATTGCGGCGAGATAAAGTAAGCCATAACCGAGTTCTAAAATGGGTAAACCGAATAAATCGTCGTGATAAAGGAAGAAACCAATGGCAAACATTTGTGCGCTAGTTTTCCATTTACCCAGTGATGAAACTTTGACGTGAGCGCGTTGTCCAATTTCCGCCATCCATTCGCGCAATGACGCAATGGTGATTTCACGACCGATAATAATTGCTGCTGGAATCGCCAAATAAACGTCAGGGATTTTTTGCACTAATAAAATCAAAACCACGGCAACCATCAATTTATCTGCAACAGGATCTAAAAATGCTCCAAACTGGGTTTCGAGTTTCATTTTTCGTGCTAAATAACCATCGAGCCAATCCGTAAAACCAGCCAGCAAAAAAATCAACATACAAGCGACGTTTGCATTTTCCCAAGGTAAATAAAACACAATCGTTAATAAAGGAATTAACGCAATGCGTAACAGAGTTAAATAAATGGGGATATTTAATGCTAATGCCATGTTGAATTGCGCGAGTTTCAAATTAAGAATATAGCGTTATCATAACATTGTTTGAAGGCAAACTTTAGGTGGAATTATGACTGATTTAACAATGGCATAATCGTTTCAAAAACAGCGTTGAAACTTTCTTTCGTGAGGCGTTTTGTATTTACGTTATAACGGCTAGTATGGTATGAATTGACTAATTGATGACCATTTGGCAAGTCATTTTTGACGTTGTGAGTGAATTTTACGCTGGATAATTTTAAATCGTAGGCTTTTAAAACCGCCTGATGTGCGATTAAACCAAGTGTCAAAATAACCGATTTTTCGGACAAAGTTTGTAATTCTGCCGCAAGAAAAGAATTACACACGTTAATTTCGTCGCTCGTCGGTTTATTTTGTGGTGGTAAACATTTTACCGCGTTGGTAATTCGAGCATTTTGTAAAATTAAACCATCATTTGCTGATTTAGAAATGGGCGAATTACTAAAACCAAATTCGTGCAAGGCTTCATAAAGTAAAATTCCTGCGTAATCGCCTGTGAAGGGTCGTCCCGTCGCATTAGCACCGTGCATTCCAGGAGCCAATCCAACAATCAATAATTTTGCATTTTTGTCCCCAAATGGTGCGACAGGCAAAGCGTGATATGTCGGATTTTTTGCTTTCACCTCGCACAAAAATGCCGCAAGACGCGGACATTTTTGGCAATTCACATCGAAATAAGATTCTTGCATTTAATACACATCACGCACATAACGTTTATCTTTTTTCAAGTGATTAACATAATCAATCGCTTGTTGTTCGGATTTATTACCGTGTGTTGCAATCATGTTGTGCAAGGCTTTATCAACGTCTTTTGCCATGCGATACGCATCGCCACAAACGAAGAAATAACCACCTTGTTCAAGCCACTCAAACAATTCTGCACCGTGTTCATGCATTTTATCTTGAACGTAAATTTTTTCTTCTTGGTCACGCGAAAACGCTAAATCCAAACGATTTAACAAACCGCTTCTGCCCATTATTTCCAATTCATCGCGATAAATAAAATCAGTTTCTGCATTTCTATCGCCGAAAAATAACCAGTTTTTACCTTTCGCACCACGAATTTGACGTTCTTGTAAAAACGCGCGGAATGGCGCGATTCCTGTTCCAGGTCCAACCATTATTATCGGTAAATCGTTGTTTTCGGGGACACGAAACACTTTGTTTGGTGTGAAGAAGCAACGAATTTCAGTCGTGTCTTCGGTCAAATCAGCGAGGAATGTTGAGCAAACGCCTTTGTGTGAACGGTCGAAAGCATCGTAACGCACACTGGCAACGGTCAAATGTACAGTTTCAGGATTCGATTTTCCGCTTGATGAAATGGAATAGGCACGATGTTGCAACGGTTTTAATAAGGCTACAAATTCAGCCGCTGAAAATTCAGCCGTTGGATTTTGCAACAACAAATCGAGTGTATCGCGTCCCCACAAATAATCGTTTAACGCTTCTTTGTCGCTTGCCAAAAGTAAGCCATTTAATTCTTGATTACCTGAGCGGGTGGCAATTTCTTGCAACAATTCTTTGCTGGGCGATTTTATTTCAAACTGATTTTGCAACGTATCACGCAACGGCTGTAATTCACCGTTGACAGGTTCAAATTCGTCACCATTGCAACCAATAGCTTTCACAATTTTGGCAACCAAATCGGGGCAATTTGTCGGCACAACGCAAAGCGCGTCGCCCGCTTCATAACTCAAGCCCGAACCCGCGATTGAAATTTCATAATGGCGCGTTTCTTTCGAGGAATTTTCAGCCGTCAATAAACGATTTACGAGTAATTTCCCAGGGAATGGATTTTTTCGATTGTATTGCGACTTTTCGTCACTGTCTTCAGAAACGATTGCGGTAGTTGCGTCGCTACCTGCCAACCCTGGAATCACAGAGTGCATCCATTCTTCAGCTAATTCTTCAAATTCTACATCGCAATCGACGCGTGTTTGTAAACGAGTTGCACCCAATTCGGCTAGGCGGTTATCCCAATCAATTCCAGCTTGGCAGAATAAATCGTAACTGGTATCGCCAAGTGAAAGAATTGCAAATTGCAGATTTTCTAGTTTTGCCATCGAATCCGCTTGAACCGCAGACCACAAAATTTCAGCGTTGTCGGGCATTTCACCTTCGCCGTAAGTGCTGGTGACGATGAGCAAGGTTTCCATTTTTGTCAGCGCGTCGGCATCGATTTCGTCCATGCTTTTGATGACAGGATTTAAACCGTGTGCTTTGGCAACTTTTACCGCATCACGCGCAACTGATTCGGCTGTACCAGTTTGTGAGCCGTACAAAATGTGGATGGTGCGAGCCGTTTGCGCGTTTGAGCTATTTTGCACAAGTTGCGAATGCAAGCCAGCGAAAAATCCGCCGAGCCATGCACGTTGATTGTCGCTGTAAGGTGCGTCGTTTGCAAGTTGGTGTGTTTTCATATTCATTGGATATTTAAATTATTATTCAGTTTCTACAAGTCCCAATTTTTCAGCAAAACTTGGCAATTCTGAATAATGCAACAAGAAAACTCCCGTTGCATTTGCCAATTGTTTAGCCGAAGCAGTATAGGTTGCGTTAGTTACTACTGCGGCAACGTGGGCTTGTTCAAAAGCCTTTCCTGCAATGATTTCTTGAACTGCACTATTGCCTACAGGTTGTGAGTATTTTTTAACCTGAAAAACGACTTTCACATTTCCGTAAGTCGCAATCACGTCAATTCCTTGGTCTCCGCTTGCTTGGGTCACTCTTGCAACCCAGCCGTTTTGATTTAAAAGGTCAGCACAACCATGTTCAAAAGCTATTGGTTCGAGGTTATCCAAATTGTGAGTCAAATCAGATTTGTTATTTTCATACTCTAAAACTAAATCTTTAATAATTTCTTGAAGAGCATCGTCACTTACATAATTAAGATTAAGTTTTGTTCTGATATTTTTTTCAGCAAAATAATTTATCTCTTTTACAAATAAAGACCAATCTGAATTGCCGTAATCATCTTCACGAACAAGCTGCTTTTTCTTAAGCAATAATGTGTCTAAGTGTGGCTCAATCAAAGACAACAAATCATCAAGGTCTTTTTTTACTTGTATTTTTCTAGCCTCTTCGTCCTTTTGTGCTTGTTTTTTAATAGCTTCTTCAAAAGAAGCTGTAGTCTCTCTTTCATGCTTTGTGTTAAACAAATCAATTTCAGCTTTAATTTCTCGTTGTTGAATTCTTAAATCATCTAATGTACTCATATGAATAGCGAGTTTCTCTTCCGCATCAATATCCTTGATTCCACTAGATTTTTTAAGTAACACATTTTGCATATTACTTAATTCATCAGAGATTTCTTTTTCAACTCGATTTAATTTCTCTTGAAGAGGCAGTAAACCGTCATTATGTGACTTACGCGCTGAGATTCTCTGTTTTGCAGCAAGTTTTTTTTCCGCAATTTCTTCTGAAGTTAGCATTATTAGAACTCTTTGCTAATTAGTTTGAACTAATTCCAGCCCAACTAAACTCGCCAAATGTTTTTCAACAGGCGGAATGTTTGCCAGTGCAACGCGATTTGCGTGGCTTTGCTCAATAATCCAAACCGTTGAACCCATCGAGTTAATGCTTTGCACCGAGCGATTGATTAACGTGGTTTTATAATCATTCAATCGTTTATTTGCCAACAACGCCGCGATTTCATCATCGTTGTAACTGCTGTAGGCTTCACGAGTGATTTTGACTAACGCATCTTGCAATTTGCGAGGACGTTCCAAAATCAATTTTTTCGCCGTTTTTTCAATTTCAGTAGGCGTGCGTTTTGATTCTGGCGCAGTTTTGAGCATTTCTGCCGCCACCGCTTGCGCTTTATCAAATACCGCAACGCTGTTAATCAAGTTAAATGCCAACGCGCTGTCAATTTCGCCAAACCTAGGAATCGCACCGTTAAACAACGACTGACCTAATTGATAGCCTTTTTTGACTTGTGCAATTTGCGTTTGCGCTAATTCAACCGCCAATTCTTCAATCATTTCTTTGGCATCCATCGACGCTTTTAAATAGCTCGCCGTTTGGGTTTTGTACAACCACGACGGCGTTGCAAATTTGAAATGTTGACGTTCATTCGCCCAATTCGCCAACAAATTTCGCGCTTTGCTTGAATTCGCATAATCGGCGTGTTGCTCCAACAAATGCAGCACAATTTTTTCGTGTGCGTCATCTTCGGTTAAATCGCGTAATTCCACAGACGTTTTGTCATACAACGCGGCAAGTTTATTTTCGGGGTCGTATTGATAAGCGTTGCCGCCTGACATTCCGTTGCAAAAACCTTTGCCGAATCCGCCGATATTTAACACCACGCCATTGGTCATGTATTCGCAACCAAAATCGCCAACGCCTTCGACAACCGCCGTTGCGCCTGAGTTTCGCACTGCAAAACGGTCACCTGCTTCGCCGTTGATAAACAATTTTCCACCCGTCGCGCCAAATAACGCAAAGTTGCCGATTAAGACATTATTTCCTTGCGTTTTGATACCGCCGCCTGGTGATTCAACGACTAAAACGCCACCGCTCATTGACTTTCCAACGCCATCGTTTGCCGTGCCTAAATGATGTAAAACCATTCCGTCATTCAAAAAAGCGGCATAACTTTGACCCGCCGAACCGTGCGTGCGAATCGTTATAGTTTCAGGAGCTAAATAACGTCGTCCGTTTGAATACTTGTAAATAAAGGGCGCTTCGCCTTTGAATTCATAATTCAAAATACGTTCAATATCAATTGCCACCTGACCGCCAACGGTTTTATCGTTGTTGTTCAGTTTGAAATTATCGTCTTGAATCAGGAGTTGTTCAGCGTTGCCATTTTCAAGAAACGCTTTGACGCGTTCAAGAATCACGTCGTCAATTTTAAAATTCGCTTCCAAATAAATCGGTTTTTCGATTTTAACTTCTTCAACTTGACGCAACATTTTGGTCAAATTCAATTGCCCAATCATGCAAGAATGGTCAATTAAATGGAGCAAATCGGTTTTGCCGCGAATCTCACGCAAATTTTTATAACCAAGTGACGCGAGTAATTCCCGAACTTCGTGCGCGACGTTCATGAAATACTGTGCCAAAACACGTGGATCGCCTTTGAATTCTTCGTGCGAAGTCGTCAAACCTGCGGGACATTTGATATTACAATTTTTTGCCATCACGCAACGCAACATCATCAACGCCGTCGTGCCGAACTCGAAAGAATCTGCGCCTAAAATCGCCGATTTCACCACGTCCAAACCGCTTTGATGTGCGCCAGAAGCACGCAAAATTACTTTATCGCGCAGCCCGTTTAACGACAACGCTTGATGTACTTCGGCGATACCAATTTCTGGCGAACGTCCCGAATTTTTCAAACTTGTCACCGCTGCTGCGCCCGTTCCACCTGTATTTCCTGCGACGTTGATAACATTTGCGCCCGCTTTTGCAACGCCGACCGCAATTGTACCAATGCCTTCAGACGAAACCAATTTCACGCCCACTTTCACCCGCGCCGCTTTGGCATCGTGAATCAATTGCCCTAAATCTTCAATTGAATAAGTGTCGTGATGTGGCGGTGGACTGACGAGTTCTACTTTCGGTGTTCCGCCACGCAATGCCGCAATTTCTACCGACACTTTCATCGCGGGTAATTGTCCGCCTTCCCCAGGTTTCGCGCCTTGGGCGATTTTAATTTCGATTTCTTCAATCGTTGGATCAGCCAAATAACCTGTCCAAACACCAAAACGTCCCGATGCAAATTGTTTAATTTTGCAAGAACGAATGCTGTTGAACCGGCTGGAATGTTCGCCGCCTTCACCTGAGTTGCTTGATGCGCCGACGATATTTGTACCTTGGGCAACCGCTTCGTGCGCTTCGGCCAATAACGCGCCATGACTCATTGCGCCTGATGCTAACGTTTTTGTGATTTCGTGTGCGGGTTGAACATCGGCTAATGGAATCGACAATTTTGCCGTTTCAATCGTGTTCAAATAATCAAACAACAAACTGCCTGCTGGCATATTCCCGACCATCAAAGAATCGGTGACCACGCACAACGAACAAGACACTAAATGAAAATCTTGAACAAAACGTTTTTGTAAGTGCGTTGCTAAGTTTTGCAAACGTGCTTGCGTATTATTTTCAGTGAAAACAATTTTGAACACGCCATCAGTTTTCGTCACAGACAAACCACGAATCAAATAATTGACGTTGCCACGCAGATTTTGTTTACCTAAAATTTTGTCGAAGTCTTCAACGATTTCAGCACGCGAAATATCTGCAGGGAAATCCATCACATCTCGCAGTGCCGCAGGTCGTGCATGACGTTCTTCATATAAATTTTTCGCAAAACTACGGTATGCAGGCGTAATTCCGGCATTATCAATTTGTTCAGGCGAACGTTTTTCGTAACCCAAATCTAAATAGGCTAAATCACTCGCTTCGGGCGATTTTTCGACGTATAAAATCGGTTCGTCGGTCATGTGAATATATTCACGCACCGCTGTGTTGCCGTAAGAATGCCCCGCGCCGTCTTGACGCTCTTTGAATAATCCTAAAAAGGGAATATCTTTTTCAGTTTCGACGGTTAACGATTTGTGATGCCATTCGGTTGCGCTCGCGGCAATATCGCTGTAACGCACACCGCCAACAGACGAATGAATGTTTGGAAAATACGGGCTGAGTTTCGGTTCATCAGTGTCTAAATAATTCGACTCGAAAAACTCGCCACCAATATAACTTTCAGCCGTACACAAACCAAATTTACCCATCGTTTTCATGAGCGATTTTTCAGTGCCTTTTGAAAACTTATCGAGAGCTTTTTGTTGGTCAGCCCCTGAATAAAGGGTAATAGCACGATTGTGAACACTCAACAAACAAATCGCCGACGCGCCAAAACCTAAAATCGTAGCGACATCGTGCGGGCTGACGGCTTGTCCTGTTTCTGAAATGAGCGAGGAATTGAAGCGTAAACCTTGTTGAACTAAACGCTGATTTGCCGCCGCAATAATCAATAACACAGGAATTGCGGCTTGCGCTTGACTAATCGCTACATCGCTCAAAATGATAATTCCAACATTATTTTGAGCCACTTGTTCAACTTGATCACAAACTGTATTTATGGCACGAGTTAAAGCGTGTTCATTACCTTCTACGTTATCAAAATCTGGCTTATACAAGGCATCAATTGTGACGGTTGCAATCGCAGATTGCCGACGAATTTGCTCCAGTTGCGTGCGTTGCAAAATCGGACTTTCGATAACAAGCTGTTTACTGTTTTCTGAAAAAGTCGGTTTCGCACCCAACGCCACGCGCAATGTCATTCCGTCACTTTCACGAATCGAATCGAGTGGCGGATTTGTGACTTGTGCAAAACGCTGACTAAAATAACGTGACATTCCGCCTTCTGCACCAGAAAGCGCGTTCGGTGCAAGCCCGTAACCCATCGCTGAAATGCGTTCCATTCCTGACGCTAAAATCGGGTCAAGCAAAAAACGGAAACTTTCTTGATTCAACGAATACGCCGTAAAACGTTGGTCAACATTCAAATCGTGGTCGTTATTCAGTTCGCTTAAATCAACTTTTGGCAAATCCGACAAATTCACCGCACGTTGTTTTAGTAACGCGGTGTAATTTTTTTCTTTCGCTAAACGCGCTAAAACTTGGTGTGAATCGTAGGCTTCGCGTGTGCTGTGGTCGAAATACAGCATTCCACCAGCTTCGATTCTTCCGCGTTTCAAAACATCTTGTGGCGGAAAATCAATTTGCCCCGCTTCCGACATAACGGCTAAATAATCGACGGTTTCAACCGAACGCAACGGACGCAAACCTAATCTATCCAAACGCGCTCCGACACGAATACCGTCATTAAAAATCAACGCCGCTGGACCATCATTTTTTTCTTCGTACAAGCTCAAGTATTCCAACATCGCCCGAACGTCGGGCGATAACGTCGTATCGTTTTCCCACGCAGGCGGCATCATCGCTAAAATTGCTTCAACGATATTTAAATTATCTTCGTTAATACGACGGTTCAACGTTTGGTCTAAACGGCTCGAATCCGACTGTCCTTTTGGAAAACAAACCGATTTATTGTGCTGACGTGCAATCGCATTTTCGCTGAGACGATTTTTTTTGTCTGTGTTTAATTCACCGTTGTGCGCCATGTAGCGGAACGGTTGCGCCATCATTGTTGCGGGCGCGGTATTCGTTGAAAAGCGTGTGTGAAAAAATAACGTGCTTATTTCGTGGTCAGTGTCGTACAAATCTTTGAAATACGGAATGACTTCGCCCGAATTCAAACGCCCTTTGTAAACTTGCGTGCGTGAACTCATCGACAGCGGATAAAAACCCGCCAATTCTGGGCGCGTAAAACCTTCTACTTCAATCGTAACTAACGCTTTTTGAACATGCTTTTCAAATTCGTCGTGCGTCGCATTTTGTAAATGCGCGGGACGTGCAAAAATGAATTGTTCAATCGGCAACTGGGCTTTGACCGCAGCAGGATTGATGATGAAAACGCTATTATCAACAGGAATCACCCGACGAGCGATTAACGGTAAATCGAATTCTGCGAAATGACGATCAACCAATTCATTTGCTGCCGAATCATAATGCGCGTGATCCGCAGGAAAGAAGAAATTTGCCACGCCAAATTGACCCAATTCTAAATCGGCATTACCGGTGACTTTGCGGAAAAATTTCAATGACAAATCGATATTCACACCCGCGCCATCACCCACGCCTTCTGCACTCATGCCGCCACGATGCGGAATTGTACAAAGTGCTTGATCCGATTTAACGAGTAAATCATGCGTTTGAACACTACGTTTGTGTGTAATAAAACCAACGCCACAACTGTCTTTCGACTGATCAGCGTTATAAAGCAACGGTTGTAAATTGCTCGATTCAGATTGTGTTGTCATAAAATTTAAGCCTGTATTCTTTTTTACATTGCACTTTTGCAATGGCTAAGTATTTGTTTTGGTTGATGCTAGTGAAATTCACCGATTTTAGCATATATTGATAAAATCATGTTTCTGTTTTATTCGTTTTGATTTACTTCATTTGTATAACACAACACCAATGTTTCATGCATTTTTTCCAAGCCCAATTCACGTGTCAATTTGATATTATTTTCAGGAATTATTTCAGGATTAGGATAATTAGCTACTGCGTTCTCGATAGCATTTTCGCGCAACAAATGCAGCATGGGATACGGTGAGCGATTGGTATAATTTGCCGCATCATTTTCAAATGAACCATCAAAACAATAATTTGGGTGAAAACTCGCTAATTGATAAATACCTTCGTAATCTTCGAGTTCAAGCAAACGCTCTGCAATTTCCAGAAAATCTAAATATTCGTCAAAATTGGTAAACGCTTTGGTATAAATTAACAGCGTCGTTTCAATTTTTTCGTTTTCATCCAAACGTTCACATTCGACAATTAAATTCTCTAAGCACGCTTCAACATCGGTTGAATTTTCCACAGCAAAATTGATACCACCGTTATCAAACACCCGTTTTGCAAACGGACAAATGTTACGGGCAATGACAACAGTTTCGAGCCATTTTTTAGTTTCGTCTATGTGTTTCATAATAGTTTTTCACCTCGTGCTAATTTAGGTAGTGCACCATCTAAACCCATTGCACGTCGCATAACTTTGTTTTTTAACGGTTTCACGTGCTCTGCTAAACCTAAACCTAAATTGCGTAAAAACTTTAACGGCAAAATGTCATTGCTAAAGGTTTGATAAAAAACATCCATCACAGTCATCATTTTTAAATTTTCAGTGCGACGCATTTTTTCATAACGCTTCAAAATACTTACATCTGAAATTGAACGTCCTTGCTGCACGGCTTCTAAAATCACTTCCGCTAACGCGGCTGCATCGAGCAAACCGATATTTACGCCTTGCCCTGCTAATGGATTTATTGTGTGAGCCGCATCGCCCACTAACGCTACACCGTGTTTCACATAATTTTGTGCGTGACGGCGCGTTAAAGGAAAACTCGTGACGGCAATAACACGTGTGACTTCGCCCAATTCATCAGGGAATGTGGCGATTAATTCTTGCTTTAGATCTTCCAGTACTAAGGCTTGTAGACGCTTCACTTCGTCGGGCGAGTTGTACCAAACGATTGAGCCAAAATTGCCCGTCAACGGCAAAAATGCTTGCGGCCCGCTGGCAACAAAACGTTGCCAAGTAATATCTTGTTGCTCATAAGTTGTTTCGATATAAATCACCATCGCGTGTTGTTGATAATCCCAACTGGTTACACCTAAACCTACGTTCTGACGCACTTTCGATTGTGCGCCGTCCGCCGCAACAAGCAATTTTGTGGTCAAAATGCGCCCGTTATTCAAAATCAATTCACTGTCGTCGTGATTGGAATAATTCAATGTGTCGATACTTATAGGGCAAATCAATTCGATATTTTCAAACGTTTGCAAACGTTCTAATAACGCTAATTGCGTGACACGATTTTCAACAATATAACCCAATTCACTATGCCCAATATCATCACTGCAAAATTCGGTATCGCCCACGGTTTCCCATACACGCATTCGTTTAAATGGACACAAACGACGATTTTGAATGCCTTGCCACGCGCCAACCATTTCTAAAATTGTTTTCGATGCAATACTTAACGCCGACACACGCAAATCGTGGGGTTGTTCAGGTGAAAATTCCTGTGGGAATTCATTTTCGATAACAGCAATTTTTAAATTACTAACACCTAAACTACACGCGACTACTGCACCGACCATGCCGCCACCTACGATAACGACATCAAAATATTCTTTCATAAATTCTCACAAAACTCGTTAAATCAAAAATAATAACGCATTCTAGGATAATCCTCGAAAACATGACACTCAAAAGTCATACATTCCGCCTATAATGTGGACTTTGTGGTTTTACAAGATGATTTTTCATGACTAATTTCACTCTAAGTTGCCCAACGCCATTACATTATCAACAAATCCTTTTAGTGCACGGTTGCGGCGGACTTTTGATGCAACAACTTTTAGATTCAACCATCCAGCCCATTTTCAATAATTCATTTTTATAACAAAAAATCGATTGTGCGGTGTTTCAAATTAGGATGTACAAAGTGCGTGTGAAATTTTGGGATTTGATCGATTATATGTCGCGAATGAAAGCTGTTTTGTCTTGTTTGTCGCAGCTGACGAAACCTAAAAAGCCTTAACCGTTTTGCGTTCAAATCCACTCAGATCAAAAGCCTGTAAAATTGGAACAGTCACCAATATCGACAAAAATGGGGTTGTGATTTTAGAAACCCCAATGGGGGACAAATCGGCAATTGATGTTACTGAGCGGTGAACAATTCCCGCGAATTTGTTAAATAAAACTAATGGATGAAAAGCTAAATGAATAAAATATTACTAAGGATACAGTCAAAAATAATATCCCGATTTAATGAGTTGAAATGAGATAATAAGCCCCTAAATTTTTCTCATGGCAAATTATCAAATGATCAGTTATGAAAAGCACATCGAAGTAAAAATGCAACGTCTCTTTGTCACGTTATCGGAAAAGGATAAACGCCGATATGCCGCCATTGAAGCGGAGAAATTAAATCATGGAGGGACTGATTATATTTCAAGGCTCTTTGATATTGATCCAAAAACGATACGCAAAGGGATGGCTGAATTAGAACAAGTATCGGATGAGAC
>BJHG01000048.1 GCA_014191975.1 Methylococcaceae bacterium
TCAATTCGTTGACCTAAATCCCGATACGACTAACGTACACCAAAAATTAAACCTTAAGGAGGAAATTCAGCATAAAATGGCTGCCTAGAATTTTACGTCGAGGCGACAACTAGCCTGAAATCTTCCGCTATCGAGATAACGCTTAAAAAAATATCTAATTCCGACAAAGGTGTTATTTTTGATGATATACCCGTTAACACTAAATGGAGTTGCAATTATGAAAATGCAAAATATAAGGCTTGAAACCTTTTTCGTTAAATTTTCGACCCATTGTTCACCACCAAACTAAAAGCCGAAGGCACGGGTTTAGTATATTCTGCGCTGGGGAATATTGTGATTGATTCTGACGCGAGCGAATTGAATCATGGCATGTCTTTTAAATTATTATTTTCCGCTAAAATAAATATCGAATAACAATTGAAATTAGTAAACTTTTGAAGTTATGCGACGATACAGCCAATAAAACATCGACTATTGTTGAGCATGGTGAAAAAGTGAAGTATTTTTAGCGCAAATTTACTATAATTACGACCAACAAACGTTATATTTCAGTTTATTTGAGGGTGGTAGTGTGGAGCTAAGTGGCGCACAGATTGTAATTCAAAGTCTTAAAGATGAAGGTGTAGAGTATATTTTTGGTTATCCAGGTGGCGCGGTGTTGCACTTGTACGACGCAATTTTCCAGCAAGATGATGTCAAACATATTTTGGTTCGACACGAACAAGGTGCAACGCATGCCGCTGATGGTTATGCGCGTTCGACCGGAAAACCTGGTGTAGTTCTTGTCACTTCAGGACCTGGCGCAACCAATGCCGTCACAGGCATTGCGACTGCGTACATGGATTCGATTCCGATGGTGGTCATTTCGGGTCAAGTTCCGTCGTCAGTGATTGGCAGTGATGCGTTTCAAGAAGTTGATATGGTCGGTATTACACGCCCTTGCGTAAAGCATAATTTTTTAGTTAAAGACGTAACAAAAATTGCAGAAACGATTAAAAAAGCCTTTTACGTTGCAACGACTGGACGACCAGGTCCAGTCGTGATTGATATTCCAAAAGATATTACGGCGCCCGATGTGAAAGTGCCTTATCACTATCCGAAAAAAATTGAAATGCGCTCGTATCAGCCCGCGACGACTGGCAATAAAGCACAAATCAAAAAAGCGATTGAATTGCTTTTGACCGCGCAACGCCCTGTTATTTATGCGGGAGGCGGCGTGGTGTTAGGTGATGGTAGTCAAGAGTTGATTGAATTGGCGCACACACTGGGCTATCCCGTCACACAAACGCTAATGGGTTTAGGTGCATTTCCGTCAACTGATAAACAATTTATCGGTATGCTTGGAATGCATGGCACTTATGAAGCCAACATGACGATGCACGAAAGTGATTTAATTTTAGCGATTGGCTCACGTTTCGATGATCGTGTCACGGGGAAATTGGATTTATTCTGCCCGTACGCGAAAATTATTCACGTCGATATTGATCCCGCTTCAATTTCTAAGACTGTCAAAGTAGACGTGCCGATTGTGGGCGAAGTGAAACTCGTTATTCGCCAACTAGTCGAAGGTTTGAAAGACGCGAAATATAAAATCAATAAAAAAGCCTCTGAAACGTGGTGGCAACAAATTAACCAATGGCGCAGCATTCAGTGTTTAGAATTCGATCGTCAAAGTATTGCGATTAAACCGCAATATGTCATTGAGCAATTGTACGAAGTTACGCGCGGCGAGGCTTTTGTGACTTCTGATGTTGGACAGCATCAAATGTGGGCAGCGCAATATTATCCATTTGATAAACCACGTCGTTGGATAAATTCGGGTGGTTTAGGCACGATGGGCTTTGGCTTGCCTGCGGCGATTGGTGTGAAATTGGCGCATCCAGACGCTGACGTCGCTTGTGTTACGGGTGACGCCAGCATTCAAATGTGTATTCAAGAATTATCGACTGCGTTGCAATATAAAACGCCAGTGAAGATTATTAACTTAAATAACAGTTACATGGGCATGGTTCGTCAGTGGCAAGAATTTTCGTATGAAAGCCGTTATTCGCATTCGTACATGGAAACAATTCCAGATTTTGTGAAACTCGCAGAAGCCTACGGACACGTTGGCATTCGGATTGATAAACCTGAAGATGTGCGGCCAGCCTTAGAAAAAGCCTTTGCAATGAAAGATAGAACAGTATTTTTAGACATTTTGACGGACAGAACTGAAAACGTGTATCCAATGATTGAATCGGGTAAATCGCATCACGACATGAAATTGCGCGTCGCGATTGGCACAACCACAGATCGGGAGCTGTCATAATGCGACACATTATTTCTATTTTGATGGAAAACGAAGCGGGCGCATTGTCCCGCGTTGCTGGATTGTTTTCGGCGCGTGGTTACAACATTGAATCATTGACTGTCGCGCCAACCGAAGACGCGAGTTTGTCACGCATGACCTTGGTAACGCGCGGTAGTGAAGATGTCATTGAGCAGATTATTAAGCAGTTGAACAAGCTCATCGACGTGGTGAAACTGATTGATTTGGAAGAATTTGTTCATATCGAACGCGAATTGATGCTGGTAAAAATAAAAACTGCCGACACAATGCGTGACGAATTACGTAGTGTCGTCGATATTTTTCGCGGAAAAATCATTGATGTTACGCCGACTTCTTATGTTGTCGAAATGACAGGGAAATCAGACAAACTGGATGCATTTCTAGCAGCAATTGACACAAATAGTATCATCGAAGTAGTGCGCTCTGGGGCGACGGGAATTTCTCGTGGCGAAAAAGGTTTACACCTTTAAATGAATAGACAAACTAAAGCTCAAGAAGAAATTGCGGTTTTTGAGCAGTCGTTTGAACGGATTCAAAAAGCATTTCGTTTAAAAAACGACGCGAAAGAAATTAAAGCCTATCTTTTTGAATACGATTTAGCAGACTTTTTGGTTTGGGTTCAACAACCCATTATTGATGTTTTTGGTGAAATCAGAACGTCGTTGAATTTGTCCAATGCACTTTTAGTTTTAACACTCTTTTCTGGTTCGGATGACAAAAACGAATTTGAAAATGATTTGTTTGAGCGATTTGATGATTTCGACAGAATTGATAACGCTTTAAAATACATTGATATTGAATTGCTGTAATTGACAGCCCATTTTTAATTTTTTAACTTTAATTTTTATACAGGAAAAACAATGCAAGTTTATTATGACAAAGACGCAGACCTTTCAATCGTTCGCGGCAAAAAAGTAGCGATTATTGGCTACGGTTCACAAGGTCACGCTCACGCGCTGAATTTGAAAGAATCAGGCGTTGATGTGGTGGTTGGTATTCGTCCGAACTCAACGTCTGTTGCAAAAGCAGAAGCGCACGGTTTGAAAGTTTTAGACGTACCAGCGGCAGTTGCAAGTGCTGACATCGTCATGATTTTAACGCCTGACGAATTTCAAGCAGCGTTATACAACGACGTTATTGAACCAAACATTAAACAAGGTGCAGTATTAGCGTTTGCACACGGCTTTGCGATTTTATTCAACCAAGTTGTGCCACGTGCAGATTTAGACGTAATCATGATTGCCCCTAAAGCACCAGGTCACACCGTGCGTTCAGAATTCGTACGCGGCGGTGGTGTTCCTGATTTAATCGCGGTTCATCAAAATGCTTCTGGCACTGCAAAAGAAATTTGTTTGTCGTATGCTTCAGCAATTGGCGGCGGACGTTCTGGCATTATCGAAACGACTTTCCGTGACGAATGCGAAACCGATTTATTCGGTGAACAAGCGGTGTTATGTGGCGGCGCTGTTGAACTCGTGAAAATGGGTTTTGAGACGTTGGTTGAAGCAGGTTACGCTGCAGAAATGGCGTATTTTGAATGCTTACATGAATTGAAATTGATTGTTGATTTAATGTTTGAAGGCGGCATTGCAAACATGAATTACTCAATTTCAAACAACGCAGAATACGGTGAATACGTTACAGGACCTAAAGTTATCAACGAAGAAAGCCGTCAAGCGATGCGTGAAGCTCTGCAAAACATTCGTAATGGTGAATACGCGAAAAGATTCATTTTGGAAGGTGCAACAAACTATCCCGAAATGACGGCAAAACGTCGCTTAAATGCAGAACATCCAATCGAAACAACAGGCGCAAAATTGCGTGCAATGATGCCTTGGATTAAAGCAAACCAAATTGTTGATCAAACGAAAAACTAAACTTGCTGATTTTCTAGCAAAAGAAGCCCGTTTTATAGCGGGCTTTTTTCATTGTGAGATTTTAAAATTATGACTACATTAAACGCTTTATACGAATCACATTTACCATCGTTAAAATTGCTGGCACGCGGAAAAGTGCGCGACATTTACGAAATCGACCACGAATATATGCTCATCGTCACAACCGACCGACTTTCAGCATTTGACGTGATTTTGCCCAATCCGATTCCTGACAAAGGCAAAGTGTTAACGACCGTTTCAAACTTTTGGTTTAATAAATTGCGCGACGTTATTCCCAATCATTTAACACACATTCCGCTGGAAGATATTTTGACGGATGCAGACGAATATATTCAAGTCGCCGGGCGGGCAATTATTGTGAAAAAACTCAAACCGTTGCCCATCGAAGCGATTGTGCGCGGTTATTTAATTGGTTCGGGCTGGAAAGATTATCAATTAACGGGACAAGTTTGCGAAATCGAATTACCTGAGGGTTTGCAACAAGCCGAAAAATTACCGGAACCGATTTTCACGCCATCAACAAAGGCATCCGTTGGCGATCACGATGAAAATGTATCATTTGAAAAAATTGTGGCGTTGATTGGTCAAGAAATGGCGGAAAAAGTGCGTGACGTAAGTTTGAAACTTTACAAAGAAGCGTCCGCGTATGCCAAACAACGCGGCATTATTATTGCCGATACCAAATTTGAATTTGGTGTTGATGATGGAGGTGTTTTGCATTTGATTGATGAAATTTTAACGCCTGATTCATCACGTTTTTGGTCAGCCGATGACTATAAAATTGGCACGAATCCACCGAGTTTTGATAAGCAATATGTGCGCGATTATTTAGAAACATTGGATTGGGATAAAACCGCGCCAGCACCTGAATTACCTGCCGAAGTGGCTGACGAATGCGCGAAAAAATACCACGAAGCTGAAATTCGGTTGACACGCTAAATGCCATTTTCAAACCGAAAAATTTTGCTCGGCGTGACGGGCGGAATTGCCGTTTATAAAGCTCTTGAATTGACGCGCCTATTGAAAAAACAAGGCGCGGACGTTCGTGTTGTCATGACAAAATCGGCAACCGCTTTTGTGCAACCCCTTTCATTTCAAGCCTTGTCGGGTCATTCGGTGCATTTTGAATTGCTCGACACCGAAGCAGAAAATGCGATGGGGCATATTGAATTGGCGCGTTGGGCGGATGTGTTTGTGATGGCTCCGGCGACTGCGAATACGTTGGCGAAAATAGCACACGGTTTGGCGGATGATTTAGTTTCGACGCTTTATTTAGCGGCGACGTGTCCCATTTACGTTGCGCCCGCGATGAATCACGCGATGTGGAAGCATCCTGCGACGCAAGCGAATCTGAAAATTTTGCAAACGCACGGTGTAAATTTGATTGCGCCAGAATCGGGTGAACAAGCGTGTGGCGAAATCGGCGTTGGGCGAATGGCAGAACCTGAAACCATCTGTAGGGGCGTTTTGCAAACGCCCGCCCATGAGGATGATTTTGGTTATACGGGCAGATGCAATCTACCTCTACAGAAATCGGGCGTTTGCAAAACACCCCTACGGATAATAATTACCGCTGGTGCCACTCGTGAACCACTCGATCCCGTGCGTTATTTGACGAATCGAAGCTCTGGAAAAATGGGTTATGCGTTAGCCGTTGCCGCGCAAAAATCGGGGGCAAATGTGACGTTAATTAGTGGCGTGACGCACACTGCACCGCCGTTGAATTGCCATTTTATTCAAGTTGAAACTGCTGAACAAATGCACACGGCGGTTTTTGAAAACCTGGAAAACTGCGATATTTTTATTGGCGCGGCGGCGGTGGCTGATTATCGTCCGATTGTTTGTGGTGACGAAAAAATTAAAAAAAATGCGGAACAAATCACGCTCACGCTGCAAAAAAATCCCGACATTTTGGCAAATGTGGCGGCGTTAGATTCGCCACCGTTCACCGTTGGTTTTGCCGCTGAAACCCACGAATTAGAAAGGTACGCGCGTGAAAAATTAACCCGAAAAAAATTAAATATGATTGCCGCGAACTGGGTTGGGCGTGACGAAGGCGGTTTTGAACGTGACGAAAATGCCTTGGAAGTTTTTTGGAGAGACGGTCAACAATCACTCGCAATGACTGAAAAATCGGAATTAGCACGTCAACTTATCACACTAATTTCTGAGCGGTATTATGCGAAAAATTAAATTCATTTTTGTAGTATTCGCTTTTTTGCCCGCGTGTGTGCTGACAATTGATGATATAAAATCGCCTGTCGAATTACCTGCACAATTTTCAAATTCAGGTAAACAAAAATTAACCACTCGTTGGTGGCAAGCCTTTCACGATGAAGAATTAAACAAACTTTGTGAAGAAGCTTTGACCAATAATTTCAGTCTGAAAGCCTTTTACAATCAACTTCAACAAGCACAAGCTATCGCCAAACAAGCTGGTGCGCCATTGATTCCTCAACTCAATACGTCGCTGACAGACACCTCAAAAATCACTGAAAAAGACACCACAAATTTGCTTTCGCTAGGGCTAGGTTTTACGACATATTACGAAGTTGATTTATGGGGGCGTATTCGCACAACGCAAAATGCGACAATTTTGGACGCACAAGCTACTCAAGAAGATGTCAATGCTGCAGCAATTTCACTCACCGCAAAAATTGCTAGTACTTGGTTTAAATTACTTGAACAGCGTCAGCAATTAGATTTATTGGCACGACAAATCTCAGTGAATGAAAAAAATGTTGCGCTACTTCAAGTGCGTTATCAAAGCAGTCAAGCGGCAGCAGCAGATGTTTTACAGCAACAACAATTATTAGAATCTTCACGTGGCAATAAACTAACGGTAATTTCAACATTGAAGGTTTTAGAAAATCAGCTCGCTGTTTTGATTGGAAAATCACCAAATACTGTGGTATTTGCGCCCACAACAAAATTTATTTCTATTCCAGAATTACCCTTAACTGATATGCCCGCAACGATTTTAAAAAACCGCCCTGATGTAAAAAGCGCGTATTTACGAATCCAAGCCGCCAATCAACGCATTGCCTCGGCGATTGCAGATCGTTTTCCAAAATTGAGTTTGTCGGCAAATTTCGGAACAAATTCGCCCAGCTTGCAATCATTTTTCAATAATTGGCTAGCAACACTAGCTGGAAATTTGGTTTTGCCAATTCTTGATGGTGGACGACGGATCGCCGAAGTTGAGCGTAATGAAGCGATTTCACAACAAGCCTTAAATCAATATGCAAACGTATTATTAACGGCAGTTGGCGAGGTTGAAAACGCGCTCATTCAAGAAAAACAACAACAACTTTTGGTTCAAAACCTGACACAACAAGTCAAATTAGCACAAGATTCGAGCGACCGCATTCGGGCGCGATATTTGTTTGGCGCGATGGATTTTTTTCGTGTTTTGTCCGCTGAACTTACTTTGCAAAATTTAGAGCGTACTCTATTACAAGCGCAACAACAGCTTTTTGATTATCGAATCGCATTGAATAAAGCACTTGCGTCGGATTAAAATCAGTCGTAAATGTTGATTTGAACAAAGAATAAGCGGTTTCATCTGTTATTATTTCCTAAACTATTTACAAAATAATTTACTTTTATCTTTCAAAATTCATCAAAAAAACCATGCAAAAACTACTAAGCACCTCCGCGTTATCCGACAATGTTTTAGAAAAATTACTTTCCGAATTGCAAACCGTGCAACCCGATATTCAAAAAGTTGCTGCTCGATTTGTTCATTTTTTTTCAGGGCATTTAAGCGACGAACAACAACCGATTTTGGAACAATTGCTAACGTACGGTTCCACGCATTACATTGAAGAAACAGGCGATTGCTTATTAGTTGTGCCGCGTTCGGGAACGATTTCGCCGTGGTCAAGTAAAGCGACTGACATCGCGCACCGTTGCGGATTAACTGACATTCAGCGCATCGAACGTGGCATTGAATACTTCATCGTTAGCGCGTCGCCGTTGAATGAAAATGTTGCCCGCGTGGTGCATGATCGCATGACGCAAACCGTTATTTTCGACCAAACGAATTTAGATTTATTCGCGCAACATTCGCCCTTGCCGTTGCAACACATCGACATTATCGAACAAGGACGCGACGCGCTCGTTTCGGCAAATACGGTTTTAGGTTTAGCGTTATCTGCGGATGAAATCGATTATTTGATGGACGCATTTCAACAGCTTGAACGTAATCCAACCGACGTGGAATTGATGATGTTCGCACAGGCTAATTCGGAACATTGCCGCCACAAAATTTTTAACGCCGATTGGACAATTGACGGCATCGAAGAAGCGCAAACGTTGTTTAAAATGATTCGCCACACGTCCGAAGTCAGTCCGCACGGGATTTTGTCGGCGTATCACGATAATGCGTCGGTGGCTGAAAATGCGTCAACACAGGTTTTTATTCGCAATCCACACACGGGCGAATATGCGTACACCGAAGAAGCCGCGCATTTGTTGATGAAAGTCGAAACGCATAATCATCCGACGGCAATTTCGCCTTATTCGGGCGCGGCAACGGGTTCGGGTGGTGAAATTCGTGACGAAGGCGCAACAGGTCGCGGGTCAACACCGAAAGCAGGTTTAACGGGTTTTTCAGTTTCACATTTGCAAATCCCCGATTTCGCTCAACCGTGGGAGCAAGCGAACGGCAAACCTGACCGCATTGCGTCGGCGTTAGACATTATGTTGCAAGCTCCGCTCGGTGGCGCGGCGTTCAATAATGAATTTGGTCGTCCGAATTTAACGGGTTATTTCCGTACGTTTGAGCAGCCTGTTTTAAACAACGACAACGAATTTCGCGGTTATCACAAACCGATTATGATTGCGGGCGGTGTCGGCACGATTCGCCCGATGTTGGTGAATAAATTACCGATTCCAGCGGGTTCGTTGATTATTATTTTGGGTGGCCCAGCGATGTTGATTGGATTAGGCGGAAGTGCTGCATCGTCGCAAGCGTCGGGCGAAAGTTCAGAATCACTCGATTTTGCCAGCGTTCAACGCGAAAATCCCGAAATGCAACGCCGTTGCCAAGAAGTCATCAATCATTGCAACGCGCTCGGCGAAAACACCCCCATCGTTTCCATTCACGATATTGGCGCAGGCGGATTATCGAATGCAGTGCCTGAAATTATTCACGATTGTTCACGCGGCGGACGCTTTGAATTACGCAACGTCCAAAACGCCGATTTGGGAATGTCGCCGATGCAAATTTGGTGCAACGAAGCCCAAGAACGTTACGTTGTCGCCATCAAACCTGAATCGCTCGAATTATTTGAAGCGTTTTGTGAACGTGAACATTGTTTGCACGCGGTCATTGGCGAAGTGCGCGACGAAGAACAGCTAAGCCTTTCAGATAATTTATTGGGTGAAACAGCGGTTAATTTGCCAATGTCAGTCTTATTCGGCAAACCACCCAAAATGCACCGCGTTGTTGAACACGTCGCGCCCAACGTGGCGGCGTTCAACACAGAAAATATCGAACTTTCCGAAGCCATTAACCGCGTGTTAGCATTCCCCGCTGTGGCGGATAAAAGTTTTTTAATTCATATTGGCGACCGTTCGGTGACAGGTTTGGTGGCGCGTGACCAAATGGTGGGACGTTGGCAAATTCCAGTCGCTGATGTCGCCGTGACAACGTCAGGTTTTCAAGCGACAACGGGCGAAGCAATGGCAATGGGTGAACGTTCGCCGATTGCGGTGATTAACGCACCCGCGTCGGGTCGCATGGCAATTGGTGAAGCGTTGACGAATTTAGCGGCGGCGCGAATTGATGCCGTGCGTGATATTAAATTATCGGCAAATTGGATGGCGGCAGCAGGCGTGGCGGGTGAAGATGCGGCGTTATTTGATACCGTGAAAGCGGTGGGTTTGGAACTTTGCCCCGAATTAGGCATTGCAATTCCTGTCGGCAAAGATTCTTTGTCGATGAAAACCGTGTGGCGCGATGAAGCAGGCGAAAAAACCATGACGGCACCGTTGTCGTTAATTATTACGGCGTTTGCGCCTGTTTTAGATGTGACCAAAACGCTTACGCCCGAATTGAAAGCCGTTGAAAATAGCGTGTTGCTGTTGATTGATTTGGGCGCAGGCAAAAATCGTTTAGGCGGTTCCGTTCTCGCACAAGTTTATAACCAACTCGGTGACAATTGCCCAGATGTTGACGATGCCAAACGTTTAAAAGCGTTTTTTGAATCCATTCAAACGCTCAATAAACAACAAAAATTGCTCGCGTATCACGACCGTTCCGATGGCGGTTTGTTGGCAGTTGCCGCTGAAATGTTATTTGCCAGCCGTTTGGAAGTGAATGTAAATTTAAGCGGCGACGTTTTAAGCGAATTATTTAACGAAGAATTAGGCGCAGTCGTTCAAATCAAAGCCGACGATTTAGAAAGCGTCAAAACGTTATTCACGCACAACGGTTTAATCGATTGTGTGTTTGAAATCGGCACCGTCGGCACGCATGAAAATCAACGTTTGAACATTTCAAATTTTGGTGAAATCATTTACAGCGCGACGCGAGCAGACTTACAAAAAACGTGGTCAGAATTGAGTTATCGAATGCAGGCATTGCGTGACAATCCTGCGTGTGCAAAACAAGAATTTGACCAAATCGACAATGATTCCGACCGTGGTTTGCAAGCACTTTTGACGTTTGATGTGCGCGAAGATGTTGCCGCGCCGCTCTTGAATTTGTCGCGTCCGAAAGTGGCGATTTTGCGTGAACAAGGCGTAAATGGTCACGTCGAAATGGCGGCAGCCTTTGATCGCGCGGGCTTTACCAGTATCGACGTTCACATGACTGACATTATTCACGGTCGTGTCAGTTTGCAAGATTTCAAAGGTTTAGTGGCGTGCGGCGGATTCTCTTACGGTGACGTTTTGGGTGCGGGCGGCGGTTGGGCAAAATCCATTTTGTTCAATCAACGGGCGCGTGACGAATTTTCCGCATTTTTTGCGCGTGAAGATACGTTTAGTTTGGGTGTTTGTAACGGCTGTCAAATGTTGTCGGGCTTGAAAGAAATTATTCCGAACGCTCAACATTGGGCGCGTTTTGCACGCAATAATTCTGAACAATTTGAAGCGCGGGTAGCAATGGTGAAAGTGGAAGAATCGCCGTCGATTTTACTTGCGGGAATGGCAGGTTCAAGAATGCCAGTTGTTGTGGCGCATGGCGAAGGTCGTGCAGTATTTTCACAAAATCTGCAAGCTGCCGTTGAAGCCAAAATGATTGCATTGTCTTATGTTGATTCGCGAGGCGTGCCGACAACCGATTTCCCTGCAAATCCAAATGGTTCGCCGTTTGGTATTACAGGTTTCACAACAACGGATGGCAAAGTCACGATTATGATGCCGCACCCTGAACGCTGTTTTAGAACACTACAAAATTCATGGCATCCAAACGATTGGGATAAAGATGGCGCGTGGTTGCGATTGTTTAGCAATGCACGTGTTTGGATTGGTTAATCCTTTGCAAACAAAATTAAACGCGCTTAAATCACAAGGTTTATACCGTTCACGGCGAATAATTGACGATAAAAATATCGTCAATTTTTGCAGTAATGATTATTTAGGCTTGTCGAAAAATGAAAATGTAGTTGCCGCGTTTAAAAAAGCAGCAGACGATTATGGCGTTGGAAGCGGTTCAGCGCATTTAATTTGTGGGCATTCCAAAGCACATCATTTGCTAGAAGAAGAACTTGCTGAATTTACAGGACGTGAACGTGCATTATTATTTTCAACGGGGTACATGGCAAATTTAGGGTCGATTAACGCTTTGGTTGGACGTGGTGATTTTTTGTTTGAAGATAAATTGAATCACGCTTCATTGCTCGATGGTGGATTATCTTCTGGGGCGAATTTTAAACGTTATCTACACGCCGATTTAACGCAACTCGAAAAATTATTATACAAAGCACGTGGTGAAAAATTAATTGTTACTGATGGTGTTTTTAGCATGGATGGTGATGTCGCACCGTTGCGCGAATTGGCAATTTTAGCGAAACAACATGACACGCTTTTAATGGTTGATGATGCCCATGGCTTCGGTGTTTTAGGTCAAACAGGTGGCGGTTTGACTGAAGAATTGAATTTAACACAAAATGACGTGCCGATTTTAATGGGAACTTTCGGTAAGGCATTTGGGACGTTTGGTGCGTTTATCGCAGGCTCTGAAACATTAATTGAAACGTTAATTCAATTTTCACGAACATATATTTACACAACCGCCCTGCCCCCATCTATTGCGGAAGCAACTCGCGCCAGTTTGAAAATTGTCATTACTGAAACGTGGCGGCGTGAAAAATTGCAAACGCTGATTTCTCAATTCAAAACAGGTGCGGCACAGTTAAATTTACCGTTAATGCCTTCCGATTCGCCAATTCAGCCGTTATTTGTTGGCGATAGTTTTCGCGCCTCGAAAATGAGTGAACAACTTTTGGAAGCAGGTTTTTTAGTCAGTGCAATTCGTCCGCCGACAGTTCCGAAAAATAAAGCACGTCTTCGCATCACACTTTCTGTATTGCATGAAGCAGAAGATGTCTCACGTCTACTTGAAACGTTATGTAAATTAGAAAAGACAAAAGATTATTCTATTTAGTTACAGACTCAATCTCACACCAATCCAACCAGCGCGTGGCGCACCGGGCGACACAAATCGTCCATCATCATATTTATCGCCCAATACTTCGCTTGCTTGCCCATAAACCCCAAAGGTGTTGTAGCGCAGGTCAAAAATGTTATTCACTTTGCCAAACAGTGCAAAATTTTTGGTAAATTTATATTCGGCTGTACCGTTGAAAATCCAATACCCTGCAAGCGGTTTTGTCATATTCGTTTCATCGCCACGAAAAAATTGCTGTCCGCTATATTGCCCGCTCATTCCCAGCGACGCTTTTTTCCATAAATCGACACTTAACGCGGCCTTAAACATGTGTTCAGGTACAGAAGAAATTTTATCGCCTTTTTGAACTTGAACGACTTCATCATTATGTGCGGGGTTTTGAATGTTAAATCCATCCAAATAACGGGCATTCAAATAAGTGTAATTGGTTGAAAAATGCCAATCATCAATCGCACTGAATAGGCTTTCTTTATCAACTTTTGTTCCCGCTTCGATGCCGTAACGGCGCGTTTGTCCCACATTACTAAAATAACCTTGGCTCGCTAAATTTCCTGCGCGATGAAAAATAATATCGTCATGATTGATTGCATGGAAAAAACCTAAATTCCAATTCATGCGTCCATCAACGAATTTATTTAAATTGCCACGCAAACCGCCTTCCCACGTTTTTGCCACAACTTGATTTAAGGGTGGATCAGCGACAAACGAATTCGGTAATTTGCAAGGCGCGTCAGGATCAGCACAACTTAATTCCATTGGGGTTGGCGCACGCGCTGATTCGGAATAATTCCCGTAAGTCGTAACATTATTTAATAATTTATACGTCAAACCTGCCGACGGATTTAAACGTTCAAACGTGTGATGTCCGTTTAAATTTTTCTCCGCATCGTTGATATATTGATCTTTCATATCAACAGTGATGTGGTTGTAACGTCCTGCAATTGTCGCGGCAAGTTTATCCGTAATCGAAAATGTATCGCTCAAAAATACACCAACCGTTTCCGTGCCAGCGTGCAAACGGACTTTTGATTCATCGACGAAAATACCGCTGCCAACTGTCCCGCGACTTTCTGTTAATGAACCAAGTTCCGTATCAGCCGAATAATGAATTTCTGACACGTCATAACTCGTTCCGCCCGTTAAATTATTTTCGTGTTTGAACAAATCGTTGGTGAAAGCCGTTTGCAACGTGCCGCCTTTGCCACGCATTTGAGTTGCGCTGGAATTTCGCGTTGCACCATCAATAGAATTATTAAACGCAATTTGATTGCCCTTCGTATCAATCACAGGCGTTTCACCGCACAACAAATTTGCATCATCGTCACACGCGGCATAATCACTGTTATCACCGTTAAACGTTTTCATCCGATTTTGTCGAAAATAACCGTTACCGCTGATTTCAATGTTGTCTGTCAGGTCGTAACTCCCCGCCAATTCCGAAAAAAACATCCGCGTTATGGTTTCATCGTAATGCGTGAAAATCGCTTTGTGGTTCTCGTTTAATAATTGAATCGGCGTTGCGCCATTTCCGCGCATATTGTTGTCATTGCCGCCCAACGTTAAATCAAGCGAACCTTTATCACCGCGCCAACTTAATGTTCCAAAAGCACGGTCTGCTTTAGTTGGTGAAAAATCGCGCCAGCCATCTTCTTCAAAATGATTTAAATCTAAAAAATAACCCCACGTTCCATTATTCCAGCCTGTTGTAAGTTCTTGAGCAATTCGTCCAAATGAACCGCCGTAGACTTCAATTTGATGTTTGGGTGACGAAAATCCCGTTTTGGTTTTAATCGCAATCGAACCGCCTAATGTATTCAAACCATAAACAGGATTTGATGAGTACAACGCCATCGAATCAATCGCACCTTGCGGAATTAAATCCCAATTCACGCTGTCGCCAAACGGTTCGTTAAAACGCACACCATTAACGTAAGTCGAAAGCCCTTGCGGCAAACCCATCAACGGCGAAGCAGTAAATCCACGATACGAAATATCAGGTTGCAGCGGATTATTTTGCGCCTCGTTGACGTGTGCGCTGCCTAAATAACGATTGATGTAATCGGCAAGCGAAATCGTTTGCGTTTTTTCGAGTTTGTCACTTGTTACGGTTTGCACAGACGTTGGTAATTTATCAGCATCAATGCTGCCTCCAAGTGGCGAAACACCCACGATATTCATAATGCCTAAATCTTGTGGTTTATCTTCAGCAAAAACCGTTTGCGATATGACGAGCGTTAAAACGGTAGAAATAATTTTTTTCATAAATAAAAACTCTCTAAACAAAAAAACCACGATGCTTTTCAACATCGCGGCAAAAATGAAGAACCTATAAACTGGTGCTAATTTTAAAATTGATTAAAGTAAAAACCTATAGGATTTTTTCCTGATTTTTAAATTTACACGCTAATTTGGTTAAATCATGTCGTTGAAGATGATTTTCGCTAGTTGTTTTGCAAATTCGACAGGAACAGCATTGCCAACCATTTTATAACCATCGGTAACATAACGATATTTGAAAACAAAATCATCTGGAAATGTTTGTATTTTAGCGCATTCACGAACCGTTAAACGCCGATACAAATTTTCTTGGCCTCGTACAAAAATACGTTTGTCTTGTTCAATGAATTCCATTTTTGGAGCTTGAGGATGAATGGGTGCGTGTCGCCCGCCCGCTTGTATTGTAAAAGAAGGTTCATCCCAACTACGAACTCGGTTTCGTGACATATAAATACTTGAAAATCCCCCCGTCATATATTCATGATTTGGAAACGCTAAATTCGCATCACCATTCGTCATGTTTTTATCTAATGCAGGTTTTGATGAAGGCAAATTAGAAATCACATCTTTTAACACCAATTTTGGTGTAATTTTTTCAGGAGCTTGAAATGTTTTACCAAGATAATTTGCGTAACCGACAATAATGACGCGCTTTCTATCTTGTGGTACACCAAAATCATTGGCATTTAACAAAAAATAAGAAACGTTATAATCAAGTGCGGTGAAATCAGCGAGTATTTTTTGGAAGGCAATTTGATGTTTAGGCAACAAAATTCCCGCTACGTTTTCTGCAAGAAAAAATTTTGGTTTTTTACTTTTTATAAGTCGAATGTAATCAAAAAATAATTGCCCGCGTTTGTCATCAATTCCACGTCCAGGAACCGCTTCACTCCAACTTTGACAAGGTGGCCCGCCGATAATGCCGACACAATCTGGAATTTCATCAGCCTTTATTTCAGTAATTGAACGTTTATCTAATGTGGTTTTTGGGTGATTATGTTCGTAAGGATACAGTCAAAAATAACATCCCGAATTAGCAATGATTTAAAACGACACGATAATTCCATTTTGCAAGATGAGCATCAAAAGCAATGTCCGAGTTTTTAATGAAATCAATAGTACATTTCTTTCCGGTAAGATAAACGCCAGTGAGAATATCGACAGTCACTTTTAAGCCTTTGTTGGTTTTGGTGGTTTCC
>BJHG01000049.1 GCA_014191975.1 Methylococcaceae bacterium
CGCAAACAGGGGTATCTTATACGAAGTAATTCGGCTTCGTATAAAAGGATATTCAAAATGATCACAATCGCATTATTCCTGACCCACTTGTCACTGCTGGGAGGGTTCTAATCATGTCTATTTTCATTTTTGTTGTGGTAGATTAGCTAGGTAGGGTGTTCTGCCCACCTTCTTGACAGCAACAGTCGGTTGAAAAATGAATCGTCCTCGGGAAACGCAGGGGCGATTTTTTTTGTGGTAAGATTTGGCAACTTAAAAAACACACTGGGGAATGGAAATGGCGTTATTTGATACATTACAAGCGACGACTGAAATGGTACAAGTTGGTGTTGAACGTTCACAAGCAGAATCCATTGCACGTTCAATCGCAAAAGTTCAAGGCGATACCGTCACAAAAGATTATATGGATTTAAAGTTGAGCGAGATGGAACTGCGTTTGACGAATAACACGCATAAAGAAATTACTCAATTTCGGACGGAAGTTAATAAAGACATCACTTTGTTTCGGAATGAACTTACTTAATTTAAAACTGAAATACTGAAAGAAATTGGCTCGTTTAAAATGGAGTCACAATTTACCAAGTGGACAAACAAGGCAATTATGGTTGCATTAAGCGTTATTGCCAGTGCGTTAATCAAAATTGCGTTTTTTCATTGAAAATAAAGCGGGTGGTTGTTTTGCCCGTTTGATGTGATGTTATAAAAAAAGAAAGTCCACTCTTTGGTGTTGAACTGGGGAGTGGGCTTTTTTGTTGTGTGAGATTAGCCAGGTAGGGTGTTCTGCCCACCTTCTTGGCAACAACAGTCGGTTGAAAAATGAATCGTCTTCGGGAAACTGGGGCCGATTTTTTACTTTTACTTGTCATTTAGAACACCTTTTTTCTTGGAGAATACTTCAAAAAAATGTGTCCTGATTAGTGTAGCCGGATCAGTAACTGGCCTTGATGTATTGAAAAAAAGCTCTGACTTGCCTCACTGCAAATCAGGGCTTTTTTATTCCAACAGAATTACAAATCTTTTGGTTCTTTTGCGCGACGTGACGTTGAACTTAAACGTTTTTTACTCTTATCGCTTTTCGGTTTGCTGTCGTCAAATTTCAATGTTTTACGACCTTCCGATTTTTCAGATTTAGGTTCTGATTTAGATTCAGTTTTACTTCCACCACCTGATACGCTAGAAATATTTAACAATTGTCCCGCGACACGTACTTTGCGTAATTCACTTAACAATTCTTTTGGCATTCCCGCTGGTAATTCGACGGTGCTGTAATCTTCTTCGATACGAATTCGCGCAATATGTGCGCCTTCAATGCCTGTTTCATTCGCAATTGCACCGACAATATTGCCGGCTTTTACACCATGTGCGTTACCAACTTCAATACGGAAAGTTTCCATTTCGATACTTGACGCACCAAAATCACGTTTTGCAGGTCGGCGTTCACCACGATCACTTGATTCACGTCTTGGGCGTTCGTTTCTGTCGCCGCGTCCACGACTCGAATCATCACGATCACGACGTGGACGATCGTCACGTTCGCGGTCACGTTCCGAAACTTTTTTAGGTGGCGCCATTAACAGTGGATCGTCACCTTGTACTAATTTAGCTAATGCTGCACCGATTTGTAATGCGGTAACATCATGTTCAGTTTCGTATTGTTGAATTAATTGCGCGAAGAAACTTAATTCTTCTGCCGCCAATGTATCTGTAATGTTTTGTTTAAAGCGTGCAATACGCTTGTTGTTGATGATTTCAGTGGATGGCAATCCCATCTCTTCAATTTTTTGTTTCGTAGCACGTTCGATGTTAGCTAGTAATTTACGCTCACGCGGTGCAATGAACAAAATTGCATCGCCAGTACGACCTGCGCGACCCGTACGACCAATACGATGTACATACGATTCAGTATCGTAAGGAATATCATAGTTTACAACGTGGGTAATTCTGTCAACATCCAAACCCCGTGCAGCAACGTCTGTCGCAATCAAAATATCCAACTTACCATTTTTCAAATGGTTAATTGCACGTTCACGCAAGTTTTGCGACATATCGCCGTTAATCGCCGCCGCAGAATAACCACGTGCTTCTAATTTTTCAGCTAATTCAATTGTTGCTGTTTTGGTTCGCACGAAAATGATCATGCCGTCGAATGTTTCAGCTTCCAAAATACGTGTCAACGCATCAAGTTTATGCACGCCACTGACGAGCCAATAACGCTGACGGATATTTTCAGCGGATGCCGTTGTCACTTTAATCGTAACGTGTTCAGGCTTGTTCAGGTACTTTTCAGTCATTCTGCGAATAACGGTTGGCATCGTCGCCGAGAATAGCGCAATCTGACGGTTGTCAGGTGTTTGATCTAAAATCCATTCCACGTCATCGATAAAGCCCATTCGCAACATTTCGTCAGCTTCGTCGAGAACTAAAAATTTCAAACTTGCTAACGACAATGTACCTTTTCGCATGTGATCCATAACGCGACCAGGCGTTCCAACGACAACGTGCGCGCCACGTTTCAATGCGCGTAATTGCGTACTGTAATCTTGACCACCGTAAATGGGTAATACATGAAAATCTTTTAAATGTGATGCATAACGCTGAAATGCTTCAGCAACTTGAATCGCTAATTCGCGTGTAGGTGCTAACACCAAAACTTGTGGATCTTTTTGTTTTAAATCAATACGCGACAAAATAGGCAATGCGAACGCTGCAGTTTTACCGGTTCCTGTTTGTGCTTGACCTAAAACATCTTTGCCATCGAGAATGAAGGGAATTGTTTGGGCTTGAATCGGCGATGGGGTTTCATAACCCACATCTTTAAGGGCTTTAAGTAAGGGTTCAATAATTCCTAAGTCACGAAATGACAATAAAGGAGTTGTATCTTCAGACATGATTTACCTGTTGTAAATTTTAGAATGCGCGAATTGCGCGGAGAGGGTATTTGTTTTGATGTTTGAATTATAACGCATTTACACGCTATTTTGCTAATTTAGGCATTTTCAAACATTTGCTTGCTATAATAAGCATAATAAAAATTCCACTTTCAACCCATCGAGAGCTTTCATGATTCAAGGTAGTATCGTCGCATTAGTAACACCAATGGACAGCCAAGGTGCTGTAGATTTTGACAGTTTGGCGCGTCTAATAGCGTTTCACATTGAGCAAGGTACTGACTCAATCGTTGCCGTTGGTACAACGGGTGAATCGGCGACATTGAGTGAAACTGAACATTGCCAAGTGATTGAATTCGTTGTGGATAATGTTGCGGGACGTATTCCTGTGATTGCTGGCACAGGTTCAAATTCAACTTCTGAAGCAATTAACTTAACGCGACACGCTAAGGAATTAGGCGCAGATGCGTGTCTAATCGTGACGCCTTATTACAATAAACCGACACAAGAAGGGCTGTACTTGCATTACAAAGCGATTGCAGAGGCAGTTGAAATTCCGCAAATTTTATATAATGTTCCTGGTCGAACGGCGTGTGATATGTTGCCAGAAACGATTGGTCGATTGGCTGAAATCCCTAATATTGTTGGCGTAAAAGAAGCAACAGGCGATTTAACACGTGTGGCAAAAATTCGAGACTTAACATCAGCAGAATTCGCTATTTACACAGGCGATGATGCGAGTAGCCGTGAATTTTGTTTGTTAGGTGGTAATGGCTCAATTACTGTCACAGGTAATGTCGCACCACGTTTGGTTCATGAAATGATTATGGCTTCAATTCATGGTGAGATAGAAAAATCATCTGAGATAGATAAAAAACTCGATGCGTTGCATCGGGATTTGTTTATTCAAGCGAATCCAATTCCTGTGAAATGGGCGATTGCTGAAATGGGATTGATGCAAAAAGGGATTCGTTTGCCTCTAACTTGGCTCACGTTAGAATGCGAAGAAAATGTACGTGATGCTATGCACCAAGCTGGTGTAATTTAATATGAAAATATCACGAGTTAGTTTTTTCATCGTTTGCGGTTTAAGCGTGAGTGGTTGCAGTACCATTCAAAGTTGGTTTCCGGACAAAGAAAAAGATTATCAATTCACCACAGAATTATCGCCACTCGTAATTCCCCTCGATTTAGTTCAAAAAACTTCTTTACCAAATCATTCTGTAGCAGTTGATTTGCAAGCCACTAAAACCGAAAAACCAGTAAAACTTCAAATTGCGGACAAAAAGCTTTTAGAAATTGTTAAGCCCGCTTTTGAAATGGCAAATGACAGAGTGACGCATCCAGATTTGCCTGACGAAGTAGAAGCACGTTTAAATCGTAACGACATTCAAGTCAGTTTGACACACGAAAATGTGCCAACTTTAAATTTAAATGTCCCTTCAGCCCGAGCGTGGCGAATTGTTGGCAAGGCATTAAGTCGTAGCGGTATAGAAATTACAAATCGTAATCAAGAAGGTGGACAAATTGTCATTCAATTCGCCGATTCGACAAATAAAACAGAACCCGAAAAATCACTTTGGGATAATACAATTTCTGTTTTTAATCCATTTGCTGAAAATGAACAAAATTATATTTTGAACTTTACTGAGTTGAATGCAAAAACGTCGGTCACTGTTTTAAATCCTCAATTACAAACGATTTTTGATGGCGCATCGAATAAGATTTTAACAATTTTATTCGATGCGATTAAAGCGGATTTGAGCAAGTGATAATGTAAAATAATGCTGAAAAAAGTTTATTCTGGACAACCTTTTTACACGGACGTTTTTAAAATCACCGAGAAAGTTGGTGAAAAGCGTAGTTATGGTTCGGGTGTTTTACTCGCAGGTGGACAAGATGTTTTAACGACTGCGCATTTATTTTCCGACAATCGACAATCCGACATTCTTGAATGTTACGATTTTAAATGCCGTCGGTCAAAATATTGGCACAGTGGGAGAAATTTATATTCATCCACAGTGGCATAATAATCCCACGGATTACAATCACGATTTAGCCATTATTAAACTCGCGCAACCCGTAGCGCAAAAGTCTGGTTATGACATTTATCGAACCAAAACAGAAATTGGACAAACATTCACTCGCGTGGGTTTTTCAGGAAGCGATTTAGTTTCAGGTGAAAACACTTATGACGCACTTACCGACATAATTAACAATTCATTTGGTACTGACATTGAAGCAGGGTCGCAATTGCTTTATGACTACGATGATGGCACAGCACAGCATGATGCACTTGGAATATTGTTAAACTTACCAAATTTAGGTTTAGGCAGTGACGAAACCATGTCACAACTTGGTTTGTCTGGTGGCGGAACTTTTATTGACGGCAAAATTGCAGGTATTGGCAGTTTTATTTTTAGCTCTACCTTATCTGACGTAAATACCGTGATTGATTCTTCATTTGGTGAAATGGGGTCGGATACACGCATTTCAGCGCACGCCGATTGGATTGATTTTATTACGCAAGGTAATCTTGTTTATGTCCCGCCAAAATTCACTTCGGAAGTCTTAAAAAATGTCCCTGAGCCTAATTTTGGTTCGGTTATAAATTATTTTTTAGCGTCATTTAACGAACTTTTAACAAAAGATATTTCGTTTCATTTTCGTACGGTAAATGGCACAGCGATTGCTTGTAAAGATTACATCGCAACGCAAGGACAAATTACAATACACACCGGTCAAAATTACATTGCTATTCCAGTTACAATTTTGGGCGATAAAATTACTGAAGCGGATGAAACGTTTTCATTAGAAATCAGTGAGCCAATCGGTTTTAGCTTTCCAGGTAATACCCTTGTTTTAATTGCAACTCACACCATTATTGATAATGACTCAACAATTTTATAAGGGCTCTTTCAATAGAAAGTCCTTATAAAATATGTAATAATAATAACTTTTACAAGTAAATTCTAACTTTTGCAAATGAAAACACTCAAGAAATCTGATTTAGAAGAAGCTCTAAAATTATGCAAAGGCGCATTTATATCTGCGGCTGGGTTTAGTTTGGTGATTAATATCTTACAACTCGTCCCAACGATTTACATGTTGCAATTGTACGATCGCGTTGTACCCACTGCTAGTTATTCAACGTTATGGTTTTTAACTGCAATCATGATGCTTCTTTTTGTCACGATGGGCACGCTCGAATGGGTTCGATCTCAGATTCTTGTACGTGTTTCGACACGGTTAGAAACATTACTTAATGAACGTTTATTTAAAGTGGCTTACAAACAATCACTTTACACAGGCGGTCAACGTGCTTCTTCTCAGCCTCTTGATGATTTAACAGCTCTGCGTCAATTCATGACAGGAAACGGATTATTCGCGTTTTTCGATGCGCCTTGGCTACCGATTTATATTGCGTTGATGTTTGTTTTTCATTCGATGTATGGCTGGATGGCAGTATTTACTGCCATTTTGCTTATTATTGTTGCTATTGTTCAAGAGAAATCAACGAGCAAAATGCTCGGCGAAGCGAATAATTTAGCTATGGCAGGACGTGGACTTGTTAATAAAAACCTTCGTAACGCTGAAGTTATTGAATCAATGGGAATGCTTAACAACATTCAAAAACGTTGGTTGAAAGGTACAAATCAAGTTCTCGTTTTACAAGCTACGGCAAGTTCAAGAGCAGGTTTAATTAACGCAGTTTCAAAGCTTATTCGATTGTCTTCACAATCGTTGATTCTTGCAGTGGGTGCATATTTAGTTGTTGAAAACGAAATTTCATCAGGAATGATGATTGGTGGTTCGGTTTTGTTAGGCAGAGCATTAGCACCTATCGACATTGTAATCGGTTCATGGAAAGGTTTTATTTCTGCTCGAGGTCAATATTCACGCTTGAATGAAATGCTGTTACAAATTCCAGCTGATCCAGAACGCATGAAATTACCAACACCAGAAGGAACCTTCCAATTTGAATCAGCAGTTGTTGCGCCACCAGGTGCGAAATCTGCGGTTTTAAAAGGTTTAACGTTAACTATTAGCAAAGGTGATGTGGTCGGTGTAATCGGACCAAGCGGTGCAGGTAAATCAACATTTGCACGTGCGTTACTGGGTATTTGGCCTTGTAATCAAGGAAAAATTCGCTTAGATGGTGCGGATGTCTTTACATGGGATCGTAATGATTTAGGACCGCATATTGGTTATTTGCCACAAGATATCGAATTGTTCGAAGGTACAATCAGTGAAAATATCGCACGTTTTGGTGAAATTGATCCTGAAAAAGTAGTCAATGCAGCCAAAATGGCAGATGTTCACGATTTGATTTTGCATTTGCCAGAGGGTTACGACACGATGATTGGTGTAACAGGCGGCAATTTATCAGGCGGACAGCGTCAACGTGTTGGTTTAGCAAGAGCCTTGTATGGTGAGCCACAAATTGTTGTATTAGATGAACCAAATTCGAATTTAGACGAAGTCGGTGAAGCTGCGCTAGGTAATGCAATTCAACGTTTAAAACAAAACGGCGCGACAGTAATTGTCATTACGCATCGAAATAACGTTTTGACAAATGTCGATAAACTGCTCATTTTAAATGATGGATTAGTTTCTGTTTATGGGCCAAAAGAACAAGTTATCGCACACTTGCAACAACAGCAAGCACAAGCACAAGCCGCACAATCGGCTGCAATTGCTAACTAAGGCGAGAAAATTATGAAAGTAGAAACAGCAAAAATTCATCCTGATCAGTTAAACAAAGTCGAACCTCAAAAAGAAGTCGATGTATCGCTTGTCACGAACGATATGCCAATTCGTATGATTGGTATGGCAGTGTTATTTAGTACCGTTGGTGTTTTAGGGACATGGAGTTACTTCGCTCCGATTGCCAGTTCAGCATCTGCACCAGGTTTTGTGACCGTCAAATCACACAGTAAAACTGTTCAGCATTTGGACGGTGGTATCGTTAAAGAATTGATTGCTAAAGACGGTGATATTGTAAAAGAAGGCGATTTGTTATTGGTTTTAGATGGCACGGATATTAAGGCACAATCCGAAATTTTACACGGTCAACAAATCACACTTGCAGCACAAGTTGCACGTTTAAGTGCCGAACGTGATCGTTTAGGCACCGTGGTTTATCCAAAAGAAGTCCAAAACTTAGACGATGCTCGGGTGATTGAAGCTCGACAAGGTGAAAATCAAATTTTCAATGCACGCAAAAATGCCCATGATGGTGAAGTATCGGTTTTAAATCAAAGAATTGGTCAGTTGAACTCGCGTATTCAAGGTCTACAAGGTCAAAAAACCAGTAAGCAACATTTGAATACGTCTTACACTGAAGAAGCAAAAGATTTGAAAGAATTACTTGCGGAAGGATTTGCAGATAAACAGCGCTTGCGCGATATGGAACGCAGTATGACAGCAACGACGGGAGAAATTGCGTCATTGAGTTCAGAAATCGCGAGTAGTGAAATGCAAATCGGTGAAACCCGTTTGCAAATCATGCAAATCCAAAAGCAATTTCAAGAAGAAGTTGCTAACAGATTTGGTGAAGTGCAAGCACAACTCTATGATGTTAATCAGCGTTTAGCCGCAACTACGGATAAAGTGAATCGCATTCAAATTAAATCACCTGCTGATGGTCGAGTGATGGGAATGTCTATTTATACTGTAGGTGGTGTTATTACACCTGGCAGACCGATTCTTGACATTGTGCCACAAGGTGAGGAATTGGTTATTGAAGCACGAGTTTCGCCAATGGATATTGATCGTGTTCACCCTGGATTAGTTGCTGAAGTGCGGTTTAGTTCATTTAAACAGGCGCTCGCACCAAAAACGGTGGGAACTTTGATTGGATTGTCAGCCGATAAGATTACGGATGAACGTACGGGGCAGCCTTATTACAGTGCCAAAATTGAACTTTCGCCAGAAAGCTACGTCAAACTAGGTAACTTGGAATTGTTGCCTGGAATGCCTGCAGATATTTTAATCAACACAGGTGAGCGAACAGTGTTTGAATACTTGATGAAACCATTAACCGATGCGTGGGCGCACGCCATGATTGACGACTAAATTATGAAAAAATTTAACGTAAAATATTTAGTCGCCTGTATTATTTTGGCGCAAGCCCCCAACGTTTTTGCTGAAGATTTGATGACAATTTATCATCAGGCCTTAGAAGCTGATCCTGAATCGAAAGCAGCTGCTCTTAGTATGGAAATTACCGAAGAGCAAACGGGAGCAGCTCTCGGTCAAATGTTGCCGCAAATTAGCGGTAGTGCAAATTGGTCACAAAACGCGAGCAATAATCCAGGTCAAACCCAGCCAGTATATGATTCTAAGGGGAGGGTTACTGCTTATGTGCCTAATCCTAATACGTCTTATCCAGGTACGAGATACTACGCTTCGTTAAATCAATCTTTGTTTGATTTTGCAAAATTTTGGACTTGGCGACGCGCAAACACGGTTGAAGAACAATACAGTGCTGAAAATATCGAAGCACAGCACGCTTTAATTTATAAAGTAGTGGAAAAATACTTTGGCGTTTTGGAAGCAGAAGATCAATTGTATTTCTACCAAACTGAAAAAAATGCAATGGCAAAACGTTTAGAGCAAACGCAAAAACAATTCGACAAACAATTAGTAAAAGTCACCGATGTTTATGAAGTAGAAGCACGTTTAGATCAATTAAAAGCCTCTGAAATCGAAGCTGAAACGATTGTTGTAACAGCAAAAGAAACTCTAAAAGAGCTGACGAATACACAATTTTCGGATTTGTACAAACTCAAGGATAACGTTGATTACAAACCATTAGATGGGCAATTGGAACAATGGATTGAAGTCGCAAAAAGTGAAAATCCAAGTTTGGCAGCACAATTGAAAGCAATTGAAGCAGCGCGTACTAGTGTTATGGTTCAGAAATCGCGATTTATGCCTGTTGTTGATTTGCAATTGGCTTATTACGATACAAATACAGGTTATCAAAGCGCGAAAGCGACAAGTTCAGGAAATAGTATAGGTACAGCGGTCGGTGCAATTAACGTATCGGTACCGATTTTTGATGGTGGCGTCAGTATTCATCAATTATTTGAATCAGAGCACCGTTTAGAATTGGCAAAAAATGAAAATGAAGCCAAAGTTCGGGCATTAATTAAAGAAACAAGTGATTCATTTTTAAGTTCAAATTCCAGTGTGCGTCGAATTGAAGCATCCCGCAAAGCCGTTGCTTCAGCTGCAAAATCCCGTGAAGCCAATGAAAGTGGTTTTAAATTTGGAGTAAAAACAGTAACAGACATTTTGAACGCACAACAAGAAGAATTCAGAGCAAAACGGGAGTTGTCACAATCAAAATATGCTTATATTAAACATCGTGCACGGTTTATGCGTTCGGTTGGTATGATTACTAAGCATAATATTGAAGAGGTGAATAACTGGCTACAACCTAAATCGTTGTTGTCACCTGTTACACCAATTGAAAATAAAGAAGATAAAACTGAAATTAAACCGACAGTCTAATTTGTTGCGGTAGCGTAATAGGCACTTACTACTTTTTGCCCTTGAGCTACCGATTTGAAATCTTTGAGTAATCCCGTTTTTTTCAGTTGAACAGCATCGATAAACAGTTTGTCCATTACTTGGATCGATTCTAAAACACTTTGAATCGTGTGTTCATTACCATGAGATGATGGTACGTTTAATAACGCTTCTAAGTGTGACTGACGTTGTATCAAAATTTCTGAAAGTTGTTCCCAATCATTTAATTCAATCGCTTGTGCAATCTGTAACGAAAAATCATTTAACTCTTGTAACAACGTACTCATATTAATGGTAAGCTTTAGGGATTGCATCCCATGCTTCTTTGACGCAACGCATTAATTCGCTTACTTCATCGAGCATTTCAATGCTATTTTCTGCACTGGCTTGAAACAATTTTGCATTGATATATTCATACAGGCGATTTAGATTTTCAGCTATTGAGCCACCGCGCTCCATATCAATACCATCAATTAATCCACCCACAATTGAAATGGCGCGAGAAATATGTGTACTTTTATCTTCAAAACTCCCTCTTGTAATCGCGCCTTTTGCTGCATTGACTTGCATTAAGAACCCAGCCATTAACATTTGAATTAATGCGTGTGGTGTAGATTCTTCAATGATGCTCTCTGTATGTACGGAGGCATACTGATTTACATATCTTTTATTCATTACTGCTGCCATGACTTACTCTTAAATTTGATATGCGTGCTTTACGCGGTCGTTTTAGGTGTTAATGTCTGAGTTAAGTAAGTCGCCGTATTTTTAAATTTGGCTACCACTGCATCCATTGCAATATATTGTTGTTGAAGCGCTTTTTGTGTTGCAGCTAATCTTTTATTTACATCAGCTTTTTCTGTCGTAAGCTGTGTAAGTTTTTTATTAAGACTATCTTGCTGTGTGCTGATTGCACTTTTTGAATCTAGGTATTGGGTAATTTTGGTATTTAGCTGTGTTGCAGCACCATTTTTTGATGTAAATACGTTTGCCACTGAGGTTAGATCTGCTGCCAATGCTGCATTTAGTTTGGTGCTATCTAATGACATCACACCTTTTTTATCAAAACTAATACCCAGGTTATTCAGCGAATTGTAATCCCCCGTCGATGAACTAACTGAGCCATTAATGCTTTGCTTAATTGCAGCCATAATATTTTGAAGTGTTGAATCACCTAACAGCGCACCATTATTAGCATTACCTGGTCCGACATAAGTTGTTAGTTGTTGTAATGCAGTATCTAACTTATTGTAACCATCTACGAAGGCACTGATAGACTTAGCAACAGATGCTGTATCTAAACGCGAGTCAATCGTTGCAGTTCCTATTGTTAACAAATTTAATGTCACACCAGGAATTGCGTCACTAATTGTATTAGATGTACGTGTTACTGACTGTCCACCATCATTAGCCGCTGTCGCTGCAATCGTATCAAATGTTGCTTCGGTGCTACTAGACACAAAAGTTGATGGCACTGCAGGATCAATGGTAACTTTAGGATCTAACGCAAAACGTGTATCTCCAGCGGTTGCATCAATCGCAAAGCCTTTATCTATTCCAGCGGCTAAAGCAGTCAAAACAAGTTTAGAAGTTGTGACAGAAGGCGTGTCGACAGTTACGATTTGTCCAGACTTATCAAGCGATCCAGCTATAACAGCATCAGTCGTAGTGTTTAAGATACTGGCAATAACTAATTTATTTTCTGGATTGTAATTAATGGCATCACGTAAATCTGTCAACGTGTTATTGCCTTTTGTTGTAATTGTTGAAATAGTTTGTCCAGTGGCATCAATTAGGGCTGGATCGCCATCTTTCATTTCTAATGCTGTGCCATCAGCGTTAGTGGTTGTATCGGCTGCAATGGTAACTGAAAATTTAGCATTTCCAGTTGCATCTTTAATCGTCAATACACCTGGGGCAACTTTATCTGTCGCACCAAAATTTGTGGCATTGATAGATTTTTGAGTATTTACAGGTGATGAATCCAGTGTAAATAATGCATCACCTTTTGAAGCATCAATACTGAATTTATTTTCTACACCAGCTTGTTTAGCGGTAAAAACTAATTTTAAAATACTTGTTCCTGGAGTCGTTTTGGAGTCAACATTAATGATGCTGGCAGTGACAATAGTATTTGTAGGATTACTGTTAATAGCTTCCATGATCGAAAAAATTTTATCATTATTTCCTTTGATAATATTAACTGAGAATTTTTCAACACCTGCGGCATCTTTAAAGGACAGAACACCAGGCGCAACCACATCAGTGGTAGTAAATTCTTTATTCGCCACAGATCGCTGCGCGTTAGCTGCAATCGGTTGAGCATCAATAACAACATTAGCATCAGTGGCTATTGTTGTATTGAAATTTGCTGGAGTATCAATTGTATTTAAATTAAAACGTACATCACCAAGCGAGGTGTCTACGCTGAACGCATTCACGGTTCCCGCTGTTTTTCCGGTCAACACTAATTGAGAAACGGTTGTCCCTAGTGTCGTTTTGGAATCGATATTGATGATACTAGCGACGACACTGTTATTGCCTGTTGCATTGTTAATTGTGTCACGCACGGCAGCCAGTGTATCGTTAGAACCTTTTGTAATAATTGCTGAAAATTTAGGTGCACCAGTACTGTCGTTAAAAATTAAAACACCTTCGTTAACAACATCTGTGCTTTTAAATTCTGAAGTAGAAACTGATCTTTGTGGCGTCGCTAAGGTAGTTACTTTAATGGTATGACCAGATATGGTGGAACTTGGATCGGCAACTATTTTAAACACTTTTTCATCACTCGATGTAATAACTTGTGATTGAAATGTAGCACTTTTATCCAGTGCTGCGACCGTGCTTTGGAAAGACGACAAGGCACTTTTTAAAGTGCCTAACCCGCTGAGTTTGGTTTGCGATAGATTTGTTTTTGCAGCAATTGCATCCAGTTGAGGTTTACCCTCGGCTGCTGTTAACTGACTGACGGTACCATTGATATCAATACCGCTTCCGATACCTACAGCACTTGTTATAGTAGCCATTTCTCGCGCCCCTTCTTCTCAAAAAATTAAAATTATGCTTTTGCTTGTAAAAGCTTACCGGTGTTCGTTTCTTGTAATGCCATTGCACGCATGAAATCAAGCATTTCAACAGTTGGAATCTGACGAATAACTTCGCCAGTATTGCTGTCTACAATTGATACAACAACTTGCTTGGTTGCATCATCCACTTGAAAGTGCAAATTTTTGTTGCTAGCTTGCAGTATGTTATTACCCGCTTTTACTGCGGCATCCAGTACTTCTGTAGTCAACGGTTTATCAGTTTCAGGTGTTTTTGAAAGTGAATTTTTAGCTGTAGCTGTAGCTGTAGCTGCAGCTGTAGCTGTAGCTGTAGCTGTAGCTGTTGTGTTTTTCGCCGCGATTTGATTTTTTCCAGCAACTACATTATTTTCCATTTTCAATGGTGGATTTCGTAGAACTGGAGTCGCAGGAGGCGATATATGTGATATTTCGCTCATGATACCCTCTAAGTTTTATTACTTCGCAAGGGACTTTAAATAAAGAACCTTACGAAGTTGATTAGAATCTTTTTAAGAACGAGCTAGCTAATGTAACGATTATCGAACAACAAGCTCCTCCGTACTAAAAATTATACTCTTATCTCAATAAAGTCAAAACGCCTTGACCTGATTGATTCGCCTGAGCCAACATCGCAGTACCAGCTTGTTGTAAGATTTGACCGCGACTTAAGTTAGCGGTTTCTTGGGCGAAATCAGCATCAACAATACGTGATTTAGCAGCAGATTGGTTTTCAATACCGTTTTGCAAGTTAGCAATGGTTGTTGTGAAACGGTTTTGAACAGAACCCAAGTTAGAGCGTTCTGTATCAATGGATGAAATTGCTGCGTCGATGTTGTTGATTGCTTGCAATCCATAATCTGCTGCAATAGCGTCTGCTTTTTCTGTATTCATAATTACTATCGCACTGTTTGCGATATAAGCTGATTTAGCAGCTTCATTAGCAGCCGCTGTTTTTAATGGATCCTGAACATAAGACGCACCTGCAATCGATTTTGCAATTGCCAATGTCGCTAAGGTTTTTTGTGCATCTCTATCTGCGCCAAAACCATTGAAAGAGTTAATTGCTCTGTTCACTGCATTATTCAACACATTAAGTGTTGTGAGGTTTTTTGTGATTGTATCTGCAGTTACGGCAGGTGTTGTCAATGTATCGGCTGTCAATGCAAACATCGTTGAAGCTAAAAGATTTTGACCAGATGAGTTGATATTTTGTTTAGATGCAGAAGCTAACTGATTCGCTGTTGTTAACAATGCAGCCGCCTGGTTGGCATTGGTAACCGTTGCTGCTAGTACAGCAGTATTGGTATCAGTAGTAGCAGTCACAGATGCAAGAGCAATCGCGGCATCTGAATCTACAGAGGCTTTAAAGGCATCTGTTACAAGTGAAGCATCTTTGTTTGTAGTGGTAGAAGTAGCGGAAACAATAGCGGAGGCATTTACAGCTGCAGCCGCAGCTAAGTTTGCTGCTGCAGAGGCTTTTGCTAATGCTGTATCGTTTGGTGCTGCTGAAGCGGCGTTTGCAGCAACTACAGCTTTGTTTGCTAATACAGCAGCGTCGTTTGCTGCTTTTAAATTTGAATTAGCTGAGCCACCATCGGCTACATTGATAGCATTTGCTGCAACATTTGCCGCTAATGTTGAATCAATCGCTGCTGTTAAAGGACTTAATGTTGATTTGGTGACTGGGCTCAACATTAAAGACATGTTCGCAACAGCAACACCGATACGGCTGTTAGCATCTGTGGTAGCACCAACTTGAACGTTCAAACCCGTCGCTAAATCGCCGCCTAAGATTCTTTTACCGTTGAATTCAGTATTGTCAATAATACGAGCTAATTCGTTGTTCAATGCTTTGAATTCTGTTTCCATTTTAGCGCGATCAGCTGCTGAAACACCGGCATTACTTGATGACTGAACCGCTAAGTCACGCATACGTTGCAATGTATCAGTTAATGAACCCAACGCGCCTTCAGCAGTTTGTGTTAATGAAATACCGTCGTTTGCATTACGAACAGCAACAGTCATGCCGCGAATTTGTGATGTCATACGATTTGAGATTGCCATACCTGCCGCATCGTCTTTCGCCGTGTTAACACGAACGCCTGATGACAAACGGCTCATCGCGCCAGCAAGTGCTGCACCTGATTTTTCTAAGTTACGTTGACCATTGATTGAACCAATGTTAGTGTTGATTGTTAGTGCCATGATAGTATCTCCAAAGGTCTATTGAGCGGAATTGCTCAAAGATATTTAAAACTAAAAATTTATATCGCATTAAAGTCTGTACATCCAAAACTCATGCTGGTTATCGGCGTAAAATTTAGTTACTTTAATTTTTTATTTTTTAAATTTCCACGTTCTGTTCGTGTCTAAAAAATGGTTCTAATCCACAATTTTTAATACTCTATAAAGTACAAATGACATTATTTAGTTATCAAGTCGTCAATATGGCAGGCGAAATCGAAGAAGGAGAATGTGAAGCCTTTGACGAAGGAAACTGCATTCAGCAATTACAAAACGACGGTTATATTCCAATTCGTGTCACATCATCTAAAAGCCAAACGTTTTTGGGTCTAAATTTAAACGCGCGACGTAACAAATTATCCACCAAAAATATTGTCTTATTTACAGCTGAATTAGCCATGTTATTGGAATCGGGTTTGCCATTAGATCGTTCATTGGTCGTTTTAATGGATTTAGCGAGTAACGATGAAGCGTTAAGAAAAGTCATCGAGCGCGTATTAGAAAAAGTAAAGGGCGGAGTTTCTCTCGCCGATGCACTTGAACAGCAATCGGGCGTATTCAGTAAGTTTTATTTAAATATGATTCGTGCT
>BJHG01000050.1 GCA_014191975.1 Methylococcaceae bacterium
TTCCAAGGCAATCTTAGCTTTTTGTGATCCTGTAAAAATCTTCCGCTTGCTTTCACTCATTTGCCACTTCTCTTTTTTCGACAGAGTATAGCTTAAACTATTGTCCGGATTTCAGGGTCCACTATAGACGTACCATTGCCGATGTGACAGGAAACGAAAGCATGGTAAAAAAGTTTTACCATGCGCCCTTTGCATTGTTGTCTCATAACACTAAAGCAGGAACGATATTCAATTATGCAAATGCTAAGGCACTTGAGTTATTTGAGTTAAGTTGGGAAGAATTCATCACGTTTATCTGCGGAATCCGTGAACCAAGAGGAGTGTGCAACGCTATTGGCACAAGTTACAGCGCATGGTTTTATTGACAACTACCAAGGTATTCGGATTTCCAGTACAGGCAAACGATTCAAAATCAGCCCACGGCTTTCTCATAAAAAATTAGCTTGACTGTAAAATGTAGTATTTCAGATTCGTCAGCGATGAAATGCAAGATTACAAAAAGAGCTGTACAAAATTTATTGATGCCTTGGAAAAACTTCCTGATTCACGAGATAACCGAGGAAAACTAGACTCTCAAGCATTTGTCATTACGATTGTCATCATGGCGATTTTATCGGGTCGTACCCGAGTATCAAGTATTCATCGTTACATCGAAAACCAAATTGATTGGTTGCGAACAATTACGGGCTTTTATGATGCTGATCCCGTTTCACGCACTCATTTACCAAGAATGTTAGCGAAAGTGAATTGGCATGAGCTGAATGCGTTAATAGCGGAATTTTTTGATGACGAAATCACCCAAACGACAAAGAGTGAATCGAGAAACAATTCAAAAATCAAATTCCAAGCAAACCCAAGAAGCGTCCTATTATATAAGCAATTACAATGATTCGATAAGTGAGAATGTTTCTGCTGAATTGACTAAAGCTATCCCAAAACACTGGAGCGTAGAATCAAATAACTGGCAATCAGATGTCACATTTAACGAGGATAATGTTCGAGTTTCAGATGGCAACCAAACGCAAATCCTATCTAAATTCCGTTCTTTTTCCATGAATTTACTGCGAATTCAAAAAAAAGGGAACACATAATTTTCAAGCACTTATTGAAAAATTCATCGATATGCCAAATTCCTCAGTGTTGATGCTTCGTCAAGTTAGTTTTTTATGAGAAAGCCGTGGTGATTAGGGGGGGATCCCCCTAATCTTTACGAAACGATTTATTCAAAAACCGTCACACCTTGTGGCTTTTGCGGTGGCGGTTCAATTCCATTATTTTGGCGCGAATCGACATTTGAGTTTCTGCCCATTGGTTCACCTGAAACTTGATCAAAAACTTGTTCTTCAATTTGTCTGAAAACATCTTCCCCTAAACTTTTCGACACCAAAGTAATCACTTTCGGGCGATTAGGTTCTGCATAAGTGCCAGGCGTAATAATTTTTGTATCTTGCCCATCACCTGTGGCAGTAAAGCTCGCAATCACTTCGTAAGTTTTGGTGTTAATTAAGCTAAATTCAGCCGACAGCGTCAAACTCAAAATGATATTTGTCATGCTGTCGCTGACTTGATAAGTGCTGTTGTTAAAGCTCATTTCGTTTAATTTACCGAACAAAACATAATCGGCATGAGGAAAATCGCCTTTTTTAATTCGAGCAATAATGTTGTAAACAGATTCATTTTTCTTCGTTGGTGCAGGTTTAGCTTGCACGACTTTGAATTGACGAGAATTAATCAATGCACCTTTTATGTCACCCGTAAACTTTTTTAATTCACCAAATTCAATATATGAAAAATTACGTTCAGATTCGTGAAAATCGGTTTTATCACTCGCACTTTCCCTGCTAAATCTATCGGACGAAGATTCAGAAAACTTGCTACTGTTATGATAATCAACAGTATGAACATATTGTTCAATCGTTTCAGAATAAGCTAAATCTGTAACAGCAATCGATTTAGCCATAAGGGGATTCGCAAAAATTAACCCTAGAAAAAACATCGTAAAAAATTTCATTTCAGCGACCTAAAATGTAGAGCGTTCAGAAGTTTTGCGAATCTCTTTTTCTTCTGTCCATAAAATCTCACTTGAATCTAAATCTTCAAGCGTTAAATTGAGAATGTAATCGATGTTTTTAATATCATCAGCACGTTTTACAATGGAGGTAATTTCACCATAAAGTGAGTATTTTGCGCCTTCTGCATTTCCCATTTTGACACTTTTTGATGCTTTATAACGACCAGATTGACCTTGTCTTTGCAATTCAGTTAGGGCGTGTTTTTCATCAGCTTTGTCACCCATAAATCGCACAGCTTGTGATTTTGAAAGTTGCGTTCTAATTTTTAATGCAATTGCACGAGTATCAATGTGTTCGCTGGTTTTGTTTTTAATGTCAGAAATAGTAATCGTTGGTTTCTGTTTGCTACCTGCAATCAATGTACTGGTTAGAAGCGAATTTGTCATCGTTTCCGCCATCATTTGAAAATCGGTCAAACCAATTTCGTTGGTCAATGTTTCAATCGCTTTTGTATCGCCATAACTCACGTTACCAGAAGAAAAAGCAGGTTGATTTGAAGCACAACCCGAAACGCCGAGCGTTGCAGTTAAAGCGATTGCCAAGCCTAAAATGTTTGTGCGATTTGTTATCATAAGTTTTATCCTTAATTGTTATTTTTAAGTTCAAGTTTGAAATCTACCGCATATTTTGAGGTTGCAACGCCTCTAATATGTTGTGCTTGAGAAGGAATGAAATTTAACACTTTCCAGCTTTCTTCACTTCCAACATTCATTCCATTTTTATCGCGCCATTGAAAACGATATTGAATTGAGTTGCTCGAAGATCTTGACGAGAACATTGGTTGCACTGTGGCTCCAACAATTAAAACAGGAAGTGTTGTGAACCATGGTGCGCTTTTCAAAACTGTGTCGGAAAAAGTATCGTTATGAACAAGTTCTGCTTCAACAACTAAAAAATCGTTGATTGGGATCATGCGTAAATCATAAATGCTGATTCTTGGTAATTCATTCAATAAAATTACTTTTGACGCTATTAAATTAGGCGCAGGTGGCGGAAGTGGTTGCGTCGCACAACCTGTCAGTAAAATAGGAATCAATGCAAAATCGCAGCACATTTTAAAAAAAGCGTTTTTATTCATAATGAAATCCTTAAAAAATCGTTTTATAAATTTGCTTGCAAGTTATAAATTGAATTACCAATTAAACGAATTGGAATCACAACGTGTTTGCCCGAAACATTCACGGTCACTTCTTTCATGCCTTGCGACGTTTGGATTTTAATTGTTGATTTGCCTTCAGGTAATTTTACACGCGCAATGGTAATTTCAGCAGGTAACAAGCCCCAAGTGCGTTCATCTGCTTGTTCAGTAGCGACATTCACTGCATTTACAACTAAACCCGCAAGAAGACTTTGTCTATAAACTGCGGCTTGTGATGCACCTTTAACTGCGCCACGAATGGCAGCACGCACCATAATTGAAGGTAAATTATCTTTTAATGAACGACGCGATAAATTTTCAATGCTGGTGATTGTCGTTAATTGCATCGTTGAATTATTTGGCAAAGTAATCGATGCCGCTTTATTTGCCGAAATCGGATTAGTTTCTAAAACGGGGAATGAAATTGGCACAACGCCCGCATAAGGAATTGGCAACGGAATCATGATTGATTTTTTAAACGGTGCAACGCCTGTTTCAACGACAAACAAAACATCACTTTCGTTAGATGGCGCGATAAATGGCGAAGTTTGAACAGGTACGGGGGCAGAAATCGGCGCAGCAGCAATTTGTTGCACTGATTTCCCTTTTTTGCCTTTCTTTTTAGATTTTTTCGTTGATGCTTTTGTCACAGGCAATGTTGGTTTTTCTTGTTGAGCAACAGCTGGTATTGCAGGTTTTGCAAAACGATTATCCATGCCCATTAAGCCGTCCTTTAAAACACCCAAAGAAGGTTGTAGCTCAATCGCAGTGCGATAACTTGCCGCTGCTAAACTTTCTTCACCCGCTGCTTCATACAAAAATCCTGATAAATAATGACTAAACGCATTTTGGTAGCCATTTTTTAAATTGGTGACATCTGGACTGTTAAGCGTGGCAATTGGATAACCTTTTAAATCTTCCGATTTTGTTTTGTAGCCTTTTTCTTTGGCTGTATTTTCTGCTTCATCAATGTCTTTTTCATGCAGCGTTTTGATTAAATTTTCGCGTTCCCACGTTTTTTTAATTTCAACCAATGCGTCTTCTGTTTTGCCAGCGGCTAAACAAGCCAGTGCAAGACGAGTTGAAAGCATAACTTTTTCATAATCTTCGCCATCGTAACGGCGTAATTTATCATTCACGACAACAGAGCCAACCGCTTGACCGACTTTTGCGCCGCTGATTTTTGCTTCACTTTCCCATTGCGCGATGATTTGATCGGCTTCTGTCCAGGTTGCAATAGTTTCTGGATAAAGTTTTTTCAAACGCTGCAATTCGCCTTTTTCCATGAAATAAAGCAAATCTTTATCTGAACCTGTTTTAGCTTCATGTTCAGTAATAGCTTGATCAACTTGCCCAGTCGCAATGCTTGAAACAAGCGTTTGCGTTTCTGAATTGTAAGATCTAAATGTCGCGCAACCATTTAAAGTTAAAAATGCAGCAAATAGAGCATAACTTCTTTTTTTTTTCATAAGCGTTACCTAAAAATTATTTTGTAAGGATGGCTATTATGTTCTTAATAGATGGACAAACTCAAACTAACGCAAGTTAACTCTTTATGTAGCGTTAAAACTTTTCCTTATCATAAAAATTGATCAATTCAATGGTGATATTGTCATCGATCGCAGACGCTAAAAAGTTTTCAATCACTTCTAAAATATCATGATCAACAAAACTACATTTTGTTGCATCAATTGTGACAGTGCTATTTTCTTCGATTTGTAAAATGAATTTACGAAGTAACGCTTTATTCAAAAACGAAACGTCTTTATTAAACATCAACAAATAATGCGCACTGTCTTTTGTCATCGTAATCGCGGCGTGATAATTCGCCTTCATCACAAAAAATAAACCAATCACCATGCCAATTGCCATGCCTTTTAACAAATCGGTAATTAAAATCGCCGTAATCGTTATCACAAAAGGCAAAAATTGGCTCATGCCTTTGTGATAAAAACGTTTAAAAATCACTGGGTTCGCTAGTTTATAACCCGTGTACAACAAAATTGCTGATAAACATGCGAGTGGAATCATATTTAAAATTGTCGCCAAAAATAACACGCTCAATAGCAACCACATTCCGTGTAAAAAGCATGAAATCCATGTCCGTCCACCAGAGTTAATGTTTGCGGCACTTCGCACAATGACCGTTGTCATCGGCAAACCACCCAATAAACCACTGACGATATTGCCCACGCCTTGTGCTTTGAGTTCACGATTTGTCGGTGCAATGCGTTTAAATGGATCGAGTTTATCGGTTGCTTCCAAACTCAACAGCGTTTCCAGACTCGCAATAATGGCAATCGTTCCTGCGACAACGTAAGTCTGTGGATTGGTTAAATAATGAAAATCGGGAAACACGAGATGATTAAAAAACTCGCTCGGATTTTCCATAATCGGCAAGCTGACTAAATGTTTCGCATGAACCGAAAGTTCTGGCGCGAAAGACATCGCCCATTCGTTAAAACCAACGCCCCAAATTACCGTGATTAACGGTGCAGGAATCAATTTTAAAATCGGGTGACTTTTGAGAAATCCACAGCCAATTAGAATTACTAATGCAACGACGCTGATAATAATTGATCCGGTTGATACGTTTTGCGACAACGATTCGAATAACTCCAAGAAACTCGATTCGGCCGTTTCTTGCATATAACTTTCGTCGCCTTCGTAACTGGAGTCATAGCCCGTCGCGTGGGGAACTTGTTTGATAATTAAAATTAAACCAATCGCGGCAAGCATTCCTTCAATGACAGCTGATGGGAAAAATGCGCCGATAATACCCGCACGTAAATAACCCAATATGACTTGAAAAATACCTGCTAAAACAACAGCCACCAATAAACCTTGAAAACTACCAAGCGTTTCAATTGCGGTAAAAACAATGACCGTTAAACCTGCCGCAGGCCCTGTTACGGCAAGCTGTGAACCACTCAACATCGAAACCAATAATCCGCCGACTAATCCCGCGATAATGCCTGAAAATAAAGGCGCACCGGATGCTAGGGCAATTCCTAAACACAATGGCAGGGCGACGAAAAAAACCACTAATGACGCAGGAGCATCATCTTTTAAATGTTGGCTGTAATACTGGATGTGTTTGTGAATCATGGTGATAAATCTCCGTCTATTTTTTAATTTTCGTAAAAAGTAACTTCGCCTGTTGAAATTTCATGCACACCACCAACGAGTTTAATTTCGCCGTTTGCGAGCATATCTTTCAAAATTGGACTGCGTTCAACGATGGCTTGAACCGCTCTTTTAACGTTTATAACGGCAACTTTTTCGACAAAATCGCTGTTGTTTGAATTTCGATTTTGTAATTCAGTTTTTTCGTCATAAACCGCAGGTTGAATTTTTGAAAGTAACGCCGTTAAATTTCCCATTTCAACATGGTCGCACGCACCTTTTATGGCGCCACATTTGGTGTGACCTAAAACCGCGATAATTTTTGCCCCAGCCACTTTGCAAGCAAACTCCATGCTGCCTAAAATATCTTCGTTAATGATATTTCCCGCGATTCGCACGCTAAAAATATCGCCCAAACCTTGATCAAAAATAAGTTCTGCCGAAGTACACGAATCAATACAACTTAAAATAATTGCAAACGGATGCTGCCCGTCCGACGTTTCATTGGCTTGTTCGAGTAAATTGCGGTTCGTTTTCAAATTATTCATGAACCGATGATTGCCTTCTTTCAACAAATTCAACGCCGTTTCTGGTGTGATTGCGTCTTGTAATTCTTTGGTAAGTGTTTTCATTTTTGATTCCAAAGTTGAGAATGCAAAAAAGGCGATTTTTGAAATCGCCCTTCGTCCTGTTTTTAAACCGATTGTTTAATGCGCTCGAGCGCGGTTTTTAGATTATCCATGCTCGTTGCAATCGAAATCCGAATATGCCCCGCTGTCCCAAATGCCGAACCAGGCACAAGCGCAACACCTGCTTTTTCAATGAGAAAATCTGAAAATGCTAAATCATCATCAATGCCGTCTAAACGTGCCAATAATTTTTCGATATTTGGAAAAACGTAAAACGTTCCGTCCGTTGGTACGCATTCCACACCATCAATCGTATTCAATTCAGCGACGACGAAATCGTGGCGTTTTTTGAATTCAACACACATTTCAGAAATAAAACTTTGATCACCCGTTAACGCCGCAAGTGCCGCATATTGTGAAATCGAAGTCGGATTTGACGTGCTTTGTGATTGAATCGTACACATCGCTTCAATCAACTTTTCATTACCCGCCGCGTAACCAATGCGCCAACCTGTCATAGAATAGGCTTTTGACACACCATTCATCACCACTATGCGATCGTAAAACTCAGGATGTGCATTCAAAATATTAACAAACGTGCCTTGTTCCCACAAAATACGCTCGTACATATCGTCGGTAGCAATAATGATATTCGGAAAATCTGCCAACACATCGCCCAATGCTTTCAACTCGTCCAACGAATACGCCACACCAGAAGGATTTGATGGGCTATTGATAAAAATTAACCGTGTTTTTTCAGTAATCGCGGCGTGTAATTGCTCGGGCGATATTTTGAAATTCTGTGCTTGCGTAGTTTCTATAATGACGGGAACACCATCAGCCAACAAAACCATATCGGGATACGAAACCCAATACGGCGCGGGAATAATTACTTCATCGCCTGTATTTAAAAGGGCTTGCGTTAAATTAAATGAACTTTGTTTGCCGCCACATGAAACCAAAATTTGTTTCGGATTGTATTCCAAACCGTTATCGTTTTTGAATTTGTCGATAATCGCTTTTTTCAATGGTGCAATACCATCAACAGCAGTGTATTTCGTGAAGCCTTTGTTAATAGCTTCAATCGCGGCGTATTTGATAAAATCAGGTGTGTCGAAATCGGGTTCACCCGCGCCTAAACCAATAATATCGTAACCTGCGACTCGCATTTGTGCGGCTCTAGCGGTAATGGCTAAAGTCGGGGAAGGTTTTACTGCGTTGACGCGATTAGAAAGTTTGATGCTCATATTTTTGAAATGGTGTTGTGGTCGCGAATTCAGTTTCGCTTTTTAAAAGGTCAAAAGTAAGCGCGAATTTGTCGCGCTCACATTATAAAATACAGAATTTTCGGTCGATTAACGTAAGTTTTGTAACGCCGCAATGCGTTCTTCGAGTGGTGGGTGTGTCATAAATAATTTCATTGTGCCACCACCGTTGATACCGAATGCCGCTAATTGACCAGGTAACGCTTCGGGTTCATGAGCGCGTTGCAAAGCTTGTAATGCGGCAATCATTTTTTCACGTCCAGCTAAATTCGCGCCACCTTCATCTGCTCTAAATTCGCGATAACGTGAAAACCACATCGTGAGCATTGAAGCCAAAATTCCGAGTGCAATTTGTGCGACCATTTGCGTAACGTAATACGCCCGACCGTAGCCACTTTCTTCGTTGTCCACGAAATGACCGATAATCGTCGCGAAAAAATACACAAACGTATTCACCACGCCCTGCATTAACGCCATCGTAATCATGTCGCCATTCGCAACGTGACTAATTTCATGCCCGACAACCGCTTCAACTTCATCTGCACTCATTGCATGTAATAAACCTGTACTAACGGCAACCAATGCATTATCACGACTTGCACCTGTTGCAAATGCATTAGGTTCCGGTGATTCAAAAATACCGACTTCAGGCATTCCAATTCCAGCTTGCTGCGCTTGACGAGCAACAATATCCATTAACCATTGTTCCGTTTGATTTTGAGGTTGTTCAATTACAACAACACCCATGCCGCGTTTTGCAGACCATTTTGACATAAATAACGAAATCACCGAACCTGCTGAACCAATAATTGCAGACATTAACAGCAATTTTTTCAAGTCCAAATCTACACCATTAGAAGCTAATGAACTGTGCAAGCCTAATAGGTTAAAAATAATGCCAATCACCACCATCACAGCAATGTTTGTGACTAAAAATAAAAAAATACGTTTCATAACAAAATTTCCTTGATTGAATGAATAAAGCGATAACTTAACGGTTCTACGCTAAAAAGCAAGCGTTGCACTACTCTATAATTCATCTTTAATAAATGCGTTAAATTCATGTGTTTTTTGGAGCATTGCGTTATATTTTACTTCGACTTTATCCGTAATTTCACTTAAAAAATGGACTAATTCTTCATCTTCTAATTCTTTTGTAAACTCTAATACTCGACATTCAAATTCACTCATTGTGTCGGCATCAACCATATCTTCCAGAAATAAAACGGATTTTGATGACTCGAGTACGTCGATCAATTTATCACCCGACAATGTTTTAATTTCTTTTTGAATTTCATCTACGGCTTTAATGGTTTGAATTGCAACTTGATGAACCATTTTTAAAAGTGTCAGCTTGTCGGTAAATCGATAAAGTTCTGCTGCATATTGACGAATTTCAGTCAATGTAGCTTTAAAATCTATTGAGGAATTTAAGGTGTTTGGCATAAAAATCACTTATTTAACAATTTTAGAATGTGCCTAATTATAGGGTAATTTTGAATTGTTCGACTAATCCTGTTATCCGTGTAACGCTGGTTTGAACAGTGGCAACAAAAATAGCTTCGGTGGTGATTAATTTAATACGCTCTTTCGCTCGAGTGATCGCGGTGTAAAGTAATTCTTTTGTCAAAATCGTTTGTTGATACTCTGGTAAACACACACAAACCTCTTCAAACTCAGACCCTTGGCTCTTATGAATAGTCATCGCAAAAACAGTTTCGCAATGTGGCAAGCGAGAAGGAGAATATCCTTGTGAGTCACCGCCATCAGAGCGTGGGAAAAAAACTTTAACCTCGCTGTTTTCATCTAGTAAACACAAACCAATATCACCATTATATAATTGCAACGTGGTGTTATTTTGGGCAATCATCACAGGTCGTCCAACGTACCATGTTGTTGATAAATTAATGTATTCACGACTATGTAAGACTTTTTCTAATTGGTAATTCAAATCTGAAACGCTATTTTTCCCTTCACGGTGTGCACATAAAATTTGAAATTTATTAAATGCTGCGTAAATCTCTTTAAAGTTCGCTCGTTTTTTAATTAATTCAAAATAATTAATGTGTTGGTTCGCTAAATAAACTAAAAAATCATCACCTAAATGTTCAATTGCAGCGTTTTTTTGTTGCGTAAGTTTCCACGCTTGCATGAAATTCTTTTGATTAATTGCCTCCGCAAAGGCTTTTATCTCACCTTTAAAACGGTAGGTTTTTTGTAATTCAATCGTGTTATTTGGTAATGCTTCCGTTAAATCTGCTAAAACAGTTCCCGACTCAACTGATACAAGTTGCTCTTTGTCGCCTAATAAAATTAGACGAGCTGTTGGTTTGATTGCACTGACTAATTTACTCATCATAGCCAAATCAATCATTGATGCTTCATCAATAACGATTAAATCGTAAGGTAATAAATTTTTTTGGTTATATTGGAAATAAGGTGAAGGGGGTTTAGCACCAAGTAAACGGTGAATTGTTGTGACAACTTTAGGTAAAACGTCTTTTATCGATTGCTCACAATTTAATGTAGCCTTGCTACTTGTAACAGATTCCTGCAAGCGCATAGCCGCTTTGCCTGTTGGTGCTGCAAGCGCTATTAGCAAAGGCTTATTTACGTTAATTTTTTGTAAAAGAGCAAGGATTTTAACGACTGTAGTAGTTTTACCTGTGCCAGGTCCGCCCGTGATAATGGTGATATTTTGATTAACGGCACATTTTGCAGCTTTGCGCTGATAATTTGTTTTTAATTCAGGGTTACTTTGAAAAAAAACATCTAATAAATCCTCTAAATTTGAAATAAATGCGTCATTTTTTTGCATAGTGCGAAGCTTGGTAATTAGGCGTTGTTCATAATCCCAATAGCGACGTAAGTACAGGTGATTATACTGATCTATATGTAATGGACGAACAGTTAAATTATTTTCTGTGGTTGTTACTAAATTTGAATTAAGCAGGATTTTTTTTTGTTGTGAACTTAATTTTAGGCACGTATTGCCTTGATAGTATATGTAAGATAGTTGTGCGAGTAGATTTTTCAGGGTCTCTTGCTCAAACTTTGATGTGAGGCTTGAAGTACTAAAAAATTGTGCGAAAGCAGAGTCGAGACGAGAAAATCTTGATAATTCAAACATATAGAATTTTGCCTTGAAAAGTGATGCCCATAAAAAAAGTCTTAATAGTGTTAACTATTAAGACTTTTTACTTTGGTACCGAGGGCCGGAATCGAACCGGCACGGAGTCACCCCCACCGGATTTTGAATCCGGCGCGTCTACCAGTTCCGCCACCCCGGCAAAGTCTGGAAAGTATAGCAAACTTTTTAAGAATTACTAGTTTTTTATCTATTTATTTTTGTTAAAAATTGTGGGATATCAGCTATAACAGACTTTTCACATCCTAATTAGCCAGAATTTGAAATATCAAAACATATTTATCACCAAGTAGCTTGAGCAAACTAGAATACTGGACATTACAATTCAAAACAACAGATTGAATAGCGGATTCAAGTCACAAGCGCAACAGTGTAGAAGAGCAAATTAATACATACTTGCATTAAAAAGAGACTTGAGGGAAATGACGGAAGCCAAATACAGGAATCTGAGTAATGAAGAACGATTCCATATTGATTTTCAACGAAATTCAGGTGTATCGCTGACGCAATTGGATTAGCAATGAATCGTAACAAAGGCAATATTAGCCGTAAGTTAAAACGGAATACAAATAACTTAACCCATGGTACGGGTCAAATTGCTTGGAATTAACACTTAGAAATTAAACTTTAGGAAAATAATCCATTTTTCGTAATACAGGAAAAGCAAGCATACACATAAACGTTACACTAATAGTTACAACACCGCCGACAATTACTGCTGGAATTAATCCTAAAAATGCGGCGCTAAAACCTGATTCAAATTCACCTAATTCATTTGACGCGCCAATAAATACTGAATTTACAGCACTGACACGCCCTCGAATCTCATCAGGTGTTTCGAGCTGAACTAAATTGTGGCGGATATAAACACTGACCATATCGCCAGCTCCAATTAAAAATAGCGCGGCAAGTGAAAGATAAAAGCATTCTGATAAACCAAAAATCACCGTCGCACCACCAAAAACCAAAACCCCTGTAAACATCCACATGCCAACACGTCGCGTAATCGGAAAAAAACCTAAAATGATTGCAGTCACAGTTGCACCCAATGCAGGTGCGCCACGCAACAGACCTAGACCTACTGAATCAACATGCAACACGTCACTCGCATAAGCAGGTAATAATGCTGTCGCGCCACCAAATAATACCGCCAATAAATCCAACGATAGCGCACCAAAAATAATCGGACGCGAACGTACAAAACGCAAACCTTCTAGCACAGCATGCAATGAAATTGGCTCACGTTTATTGAAAACAGAACGCATACGAATTGGTAGCATTAATAACACAGACATCGACAGCAAAACTGTGACAACGCTATAAACAGTCTCTGTTCCAAATAAATATAACCACCCGCCTAAAGGAGGTGCGGCAATGACAGCTAAGTGATAAAGTGAAGAATTGACTGAAATCGCACTTGCTAAATTTTCACTTGGTACCAAATTCACTAAAATTGCCTGAGCTGCGGGCATCATAAATGCCCGTGCAGCACCATATAAAGCCATCACAGCAAAAATTGGTAAGACAGAATGCAGACCTTGTCGTGCAAAAAGTAACAATAATAAACCGCACAGCAATTCGACAAAAAAACAACTCGCTACAATCCAGCGGCGATTCGATTGATCAGCAAAATGCCCCGCAATCAAAATCAAACACGCAAATGGTAAAAATTGTGCTAAACCAATCAACCCTAAATCAAGTGTATTACCTGTCTGCTGATAAACTTGCCAACCAACAGCTACACTTTGAATTTGAACGGCAATCGTGGAAAGAAATCGTGCAATAACGAAAAAAGTAAAATTTCGATGCTCTAAAATGGGAATTTTGATCATTATTTGTCAAGTTACAGAAATTTTTCAGCGTTGTTTTTTGAATATCATTGATAATCGGCTAATAATTTACACATATTTTCTTCCGTTAACGGCCGACTGAAAAAATAGCCTTGAGCTTCGTCACAGTTTTTTTCACACAAAATATCTATTTGTTTTTGTGTTTCAACACCTTCGGCAATAACTGTCAAACGTAAATTATGCGCCATTGTAATAATTGTCGATGCAATCGCATTATCATCCATGTCTATAGTAATATCTTGAATGAATGATTGATCGATTTTTAGCGAATCAATCGGCAAACGCTTTAAATAACTTAACGATGAATAACCCGTGCCAAAATCATCGATTGACAACCGAATACCCATTTCTTTCAATTCAGTCAAAACATTAATTGTTACTTCCGTATCATTAACCAAAACACCTTCCGACAATTCAAACTCTAAAAATGCAGGTGATAATTTTGTTTCATTCAAAATTTGTGTCACTTTATCGATTAAATCGCTTTGCTTTAATTGCATTCCAGACAAATTCACTGAAATCCGCACGGGCTTTAATCCCGAATTTTGCCACGCAACACTTCTTTCACAAGCTGTACGTAACAACCATTCACCAATCGAAATAATTAAATCATTTTTTTCTGCGTGTGGAATAAAAATAGCAGGCGAAATAAAACCTAACTTTGGATGTTCCCAGCGTAATAAAACTTCTAAACCAATCAATTCTCTGGTTCGCAAATTAAATTGCGGCTGATAGCGCAAAGAGAATTCATTATTTTTTAATGCTTGACGCAAATTGGTTTCCATTTCCAACTCACCTAATACTTTTTGATTCATGCCGCTAGAAAAATATTGGTAATTATTACGCCCCTGCTCTTTCGCGTGATACATTGCCGTATCAGCGTTTTTAACTAATTCATTAACTGAATCGCCATCTATCGGATAAATCGCAATACCGATACTGCTTGAAATAAAAACTTCTTGTCCTTCTAAAAATACTGGAACAGCTAACGCTTCAAGAATGTTTCGAGAAACAAATCCCGCTTCTTCTGGAGATTTAATGCCATTCAAAACAACGGTAAATTCATCGCCACCTAAGCGTGAAACTGTATCAACCTCACGCACATTTGCCGTCAATCGTCGCGCCACTTCAATCAATAATTGGTCACCTGCTTGATGCCCCAGCGTATCGTTAATTAATTTGAAACGGTCTAAATCTAAAAACATTAACGCGGTTTCTTTGCCATCACGTTTTGAAATATCCATTGACCATTTTAAACGCTCAATAAATTGGGCCCGATTAGCCAAACCCGTTAATAAATCATAATGCGCTAATTGCTTAAGCTGATTTTCTACAGCTTTTCTCGCCGTAATATTGCTAAAAATGCCGACAAAATGTGTTGTCAGATTATTTTCATTTCTGACTGTATAAATCGACAACCAAATTGGAAAAATGTCATTATTTTTATGCTTTGACCAAACTTCACCACACCAAACACCTGTTTTCAACAAAGTACGATACAACTTATAATAAAAATTATTAGGGCGTTTATCTGAATTTAAAAATGATGGAAAAAGCCCTAAAACGTCATTTTGTTCATAACCCGTAATGGTAGTGAACGCTTTATTTACATCAATAATTTGATTAAGGTTATTTGTTATGACAATGGCATCAGAGCTTCCTTCAAAAATATTCGCCATTAAGCGTAAACCTTGCTCTAATTTTCTACGTTCAGAAATGTCACGGATAATCACTAACCATTGAGGTTTATTAGCGTAGACGGGTCTTCCAATCGTAAATTCAATAGGAAATAGGGTGCCATTTTTATGAATACCATAAATTACCAGCCTAACATTTGGTTGCGAAATACTTTCTTGAGAATTAAGTTCAGATGCAATTTGATTAAATTTTGGAATTAATAAGGCAATGTTCATACCCAGTAATTCATATTCTTTATAACCAAATAATGTTGCACTCGCTGGATTTGTAGTTTCGATAAGACCAGATTCAGTAAAAGTAAAAATACTTTCGGCGGCGTATTTTAAAATACTGCTACTCTTCTCTTCTGATTGCTGAAGTTTAACAGCCCATTTTAAGGTGTCCGTGAATTGGACTTGTAAGCGTTTAATAATACTAATACTTTCGTGTAATTTTACCTGCTGCAAAGAATCCAGTGCTGCCATTAATTGAATAATATCGTGATTCATTTTCTCAAGTTCATTTTCCAATTCTGCAATCAAACAGACATTGTCTAATAAGTGATTTTCAGATTGTGTAATTTCTTTCATTTGATTATTGTTTGTTATTTTATTGTGAATAAACGCTAGTGAAATTTACAAAACTTTTTTACATATCCCCATTTTCGAAATTAGAAATGTATTTTAGAATTTGATATCTGATTGACCATTTATACATCTTAAATACAGTAAATTTTTTATTCTATTAGTTATTTTTAATAAATATCGCAATGCATTTTAAATTTGTGCAGTAATAATCCCGCAATTTTATAAGAATTATAATTCACATTAAACATAATTATGCTATTAATTGACAACGAGAAAATCAACAGGGAAATTTGACATTTTAATCAGTGATTCGATTACTGATACTGATTTGATGGTGTGCAAAAGAAGAACTTATTATAGTGGACCCTGAAATCCGGACAATAGTTTAAGCTATACTCTGTCGAAAAAAGAGAAGTGGCAAATGAGTGAAAGCAAGCGGAAGATTTTTACAGGATCACAAAAAGCTAAGATTGCCTTG
>BJHG01000051.1 GCA_014191975.1 Methylococcaceae bacterium
CAAAAAGCGATTGATGATGCCATTGAAAAATTGAATTCTCGTCCCAGAAAATGCCTTGGATTTTTGCCCCCAAGACAGGTTTTCTTTGCATGAATCACCCGCTGTTGCATTTCATATTTGAATTCAGCAAACATCTCCATATTTATCGAGTAATTGTGGATGTTTCTTGAAAAATTTACGTTCCTTGCGCTGATAACTTTCATCTCTAACTAATTTCATTTTTCAAACTTTGAATATGCGCGTTTATATCGTCAATTTCGCTAAATTCCGTCAAATCGTTTTGTTGGATTTTTCGCAATGTTTCCAAACACATGGTTTTATCAATGCTCACTTTTTCAGCATTTAATCCCAATCTAAAATAATGAATGAAATCGTAAAGCTCAAACAATTTCGCCTCAGGAATAAATTGCAACTCGTGCATAATATCGTCTTGAATCATAATGCCTCGCAGATTGCGTATTTTAAAGTATCTAAATTCTATCACAAAAAAAACCGCCCCCAATTTGCACTGAAAGGGCGGTTTTTAGCTGAAAATCAACTCAAATTAAATCGTTGAGATTGTTGCTGAACAAAGTTGTGACAATATACAAGTACCAGTAATTGTCCACGTTACTTTTCCTGATGTGGCTGTAGGGACTGTATTTGCAGCTAACGCTGTATAGGCAGGGGTTAGAATGTACGTTTCACCACTCAAATCATTGGTTGTAACCGCTGTAGCGGTGATTACGCCAGCTGCAGTAGTTGTTAACGTAGCAAGATTGCCCACTGCCGCTGCAATGTCAGCTGGCATTCCTTGCAATCCACCAGCGTTACATGTTGTAAGTGCATTAGTCGCTTGGGCGCAAGCTTCAACTGCCGCTTTTGCAGGTGCAGTCGCAATTACGACTTCTGAGAATTTTGCTTTTCTGGTGTAGTTTTGATAAGAAGGCAATGCAACCGAAGCCAAAATTCCAACGATTGCAACGGATATCATCAATTCAATCAAGGTAAAACCTTGTTGAGATTTTTTTGTCATATTTTTCATGGTAGTTTCCAATTTAGAGTTAATTGCATTTGGCTTGGCGTATCCGATGCTTTTGAATTCAATGACTCGCATTGTAAATAAAAGACCTTACTTTTAATATAATAAACTGTGAATCAGTTCACAATTCTGACTAAAATTTCGCCGCGTCCTATTTCGGACATATCACCTGCGTAACGTTGCACACGATTGAAAGCATTTTCGTTATTGGCAAACGGTGAATGTAATTGGCTGAAAGAGTTGAACAGCATTGGTAAGAACGCCAGCGTGTGCGAGCCGCAATCGTTAAAGCTTGCTGATAATTTTGGTTCGTTCCACAACAAAATTGTGCCGCGACGCATTCCGTGACCTAAAAATTTTCCGGTGTAACCCATAACGGCAATCGTGCCTGCAATCATTCTTGAGCCACAATAATCACCAGCGCTACCTTCGATTAAAATCGTGCCACGACGTAAATGGTCGCCGACTCTGTCGCCTGCGTTGCCTTTGACCAGAATTAAACCGCCTTTCAAGCCCATTTTATTTCCCGCCAACGCGCCACCTAAAAAGTCGCCCACGTTTCCTTCGATTTCGAGTTGTCCTTTTTTCATTTCACAGCCCGCGTAAATGCCAGCGTTGCCAAACACTTTGATGGCACCTTTTTTCATACCCATACCGCAATATGCGCCAGCATCGCCTTCGACGTAAATCATGCCACCGTCTAAATCTTTGCCAATGTAATCGAGTTTCGCGAAACTGTTTTTGATTATGATGTGTTTGTTGTCGTAACCGCTAATTGTGAAAAGTTCATCGACACGCACTTTGCGTTTACCGCACTGTAATTTGAGAGCGGCAATGTCAGTGAGTTCTAATTTTTCCAGCGAATGACAAACGAGCGGTGACATATCAACACGTTGATCTGGGCGAGTTTTTAAAGTGAAAGTTAATGCGCTCATGCCATAATCTCCTGTAAATGAAAATGGAACGGCCCTAATTTTCCGCCATAATTACCTGCACTAATTCGCATAATGCCATTTTCCGAACCCAAATCGCACACCGCTTGAATGCCGACACGCATGGCTTTATCGATGTCGTTTTTGGTTAAACCGTCAATCACGATTTCCATCACCGATTCAATATCAGGCGATAAATCGGTTTTTTTGGTTGAACCTTTTAACGTAGGGCAAAATGCGTCGTTGGTCGATGCGCCCAGCGTTTTGTATTTCGAGCCGACTTTTGAACCTGAACGCACCACGCCACCTGGAAAAGGCATAATCACGTTGGGAATTTTTTTCATTTCTTCGATTGCGGCTTCACAGGCTGCGAGGGCTTGCGGTTGAGATTGCGCTAAAACCAAGAAATTCCCGCCGCCAATTGCATCGACTTGCCCCGTTGTGGCTTCGGCTAAAAATTCGCCGTCCATGACGGGAATTCGCCAATAACGTTTGCCTGAAATCACTTTTGACGTTTGAAACCCATCACCGAAATAACGTAAATTTTTGCCCAACGGAATGCGAATTCCGCCGTCAATGCCCGCGAATAATGCAGACGTTGGGGACGTTAAAACGCATTGACCCGCGCGAGTTTCGAGTTGTTTTGCAAGCCCTTTGCCACCCATTGCAAAAATCATAATCGCCACACCAGGTCTACCGTCTGGCGTTTCGTCAGGTGTTAAAACGCGCTCGATTCCTGCTTCGCAACCGCACGCAATGACCGACGTGGCAAATCCCGTCATGGCTTGTGCGGCAATCATTGCCCATTTTTCATTTTGCGCGGTGATAATCGCTCGCGTGCCTTTCATCGGAAAGGCTTCGGCGAATGTCGCGTCTATCGTGACTCCGTTAATAATCATTATTTTTTCTTTTTCATTTGAGATTAAGCCTTCTTCATAATCCGCGCTTGTTCGCGTTTCCAATCTTGGTCTTTTGACGCGGCGCGTTTATCGTGTAATTGTTTACCTTTCGCTAACCCGATTTCGATTTTTGCGCGTCCATTTTTCCAATACATTGCCAACGGAATAATCGTGTAGCCTTTGCGTTCAACAGCGCCAATCAATTTGTTTAATTCGTGTCGATTGAGCAGTAATTTTTTGTTACGAACGGCTTCGGGTTTAATGTGCGTCGAAGCCGAAAGCAACGCTGAAATGTGTGCGCCCGACAACCACGCTTCGCCTTTTTTAATGACAACGTAACTTTCTTTAAGTTGCACACGCCCATCACGCAAACTTTTTACTTCCCAACCCTCTAAAACCAAACCCGCTTCAAATTTGTCTTCAATTGAGTATTCGTGCGTGGCTTGCCGATTTTTCGCAATAGTCGCATTTTGTGAGTCCGCTTTTTTCTTTGCGTTTTTATCTGCCATAATTATTTTTTCCCGACTGTAACCGTTTGTAAATGGGTTAAATCGACTCGCCGCTTGAATGCTTCGCCAATTTGCGTGGCTGTGACATTTTGGATGTTTTGTTGGAACGTATCCAAATAATCTGGCGGCATTTGATAAAACCCAATCATCGAAACGTAATTCGCTAGCTCTTTGTTACTATCAAATTTCAAAGGAAATCCGCCAACAATGTTAGCTTTCGCTGCAGTTAATTCCGTTTCCGTTACGCCATTTTTCACAAAATCCGTGAGCGTTTGATTCAAAACAGTTAACGCTTGGGTGGTTTGATCGTTGCGTGTTTGCAAACTGGCGACAAAAACGCCTTCTTTCAAAAGCGGCATAAATCCACTTGACGCGCTGTAAGCCAAGCCGCGTTTTTCGCGAACTTCGTCGAATAATTTCGACACCAAACTGCCGCCGCCCAAAATGTGATTGCCAACATACAGCGTAAAATAATCAGGGTCTTTACGATACGTCCCCGTTAAGCCCACCAAAACGTGCGTTTGTGTCGATGGAAATTCAAGATGTTGCGTCGTTGCTTTCGTTAATACTGGAACGTCCGGCAATGGTGCAGGTTTTGAACCTAGTGGCAAATCCGAAACCAACAAATTCGCGGTTTTTTCAGCTTCCGTTTTCGACAAATTCCCGACAATGACCACCATCGCATTCGACGCGCTGAAATAGGTTTGATAAAAATTTCGTGAATCGTCAGCAGTGAATTTTTCAACCGTATTTAACACGCCAGAATTAGGATGTCCGTAAGGATGTTCGCCATAAATCGCTTTGTAAAAAGTCATATTTGCCAATTCGGCGGGCGATTCTTCACGTTGTTTTAATCCCGCTAACGTGCGATTTTTTTCACGCTGGAAATCACTTTCGGCAAAACGTGGTTTGCTCAAAATGACACGCATCGTGTCAATCGCTTTGTCGAAAAGTGGTTTTTCAGTCAATGTGCGTAACGTGACATTTGCCATATCAATGGAACTTGCCGCACCAAAATTCGCGCCGACACTTTCAAAACGTTGCGCGATTTCTTCGGCATTCCAGTCACCTGCGCCTGTGTCAAACATTCCTGTTGTCAGCGCAGAAAGTCCAAATTGTGCGCCATCTCGCGCACTTCCCGCATCGAAAACAACTTGAATATCGACCATCGGCAAACTGTCTGTTTGGACAAAATAAACGCGGCTGCCTTTGGTAGTTTGCCATTGTTCAATGTGTGCCGCTGAGAATGCGCTTGAACTGAATACGACTAATACAGCGCTGATAACATGGCGGCGTAGCACTAATTTTTTGTCTGAAAAAGGATTTGTAAAACGCATAAAAATATCACCGTGAATGGAAAAATGAACTTATTGTTCGTTGAGATTACCATAAATCAACGCATTCATAAGCGCAATAATGCGCTGGCGACTTCAACAATATCGCTTGATGGAATTTCTTTAATTGAATCATCTTGTTTATTTAATTTTCGTGGATTTACGATGGAAGCCGATTTCAATACTTTATTGATTTCAGTTTGATAAACACGGCTAATCGGCGTGCAACCAAATAGCGTAATTGACGGCTTATTCAATCCCCATGCCATGTGTGTTGGCCCTGTGTCATTGCCAATTACCAAATCGACTTGCGACAATAACGCTTTCAAATCATTCAAATTCAGTGCGGGTAAAGCACGAATAAAGGGCGATTGCTTCGCCATATTTTCAGCGGTTTTTCGCTCTATTTCGTTGCCCCAAATCACCAAAAAATTTTGTTTTAATTCATTGGCAACGTCGATGAATTTTGCCGATGGATAATTACGACTTTCCCACGTCGAACCAATCACAAACACGATATTTTTCAAATCGTGCCGCAAAAATGCAGTCAAATTAAAGTGTGGTGCGTGAAAAAATAAAAACGGTTGTTTCGCTAAAATGTCAGCGGATGAGATTGAAAATCCGAACGGTTGCGATAAAACCGCCGCGTTTCGATCAATGGTATTTTCATCGTAAGCACAGAGGATTTTTTGTGAATAAAAAAGAGACGCTAACGATTCACGAATCGAATTTTTATCAAAACCAGCGACATATTTACCCAGTAATTTTGCCGTAATTGCAGATTTTAACAAGCCTTGCGCGTCTATCACTAAATCGTATCTTTCACGCGCATAATTTCGCACGGTTTTTATTTCGTGAAAAATGGCGCGTTTATTGATTTTTGTGGCTTTTAAATTAACGGTTAAAATATTTGAAATGTCTGGATTATCACGTAATAAATCCGCAAAACGTGTTTCAACTAACCAATCAATTTGTAATTCAGGCAAATGCGCTTTGATAAATTGCAATGCCACCATTGCATGAACAATATCACCGAGCGCAGAAAGTTTGACTATGGCAATTTTTTTCATATTTTGATTAGTTGCATAATATGTTGCGGTGAAATATCCGTTAAGCATTGCCGATGCCCGAGCGGACAATCACGTTTAAAGCACGGTGAACAGGGCAAATTTAACGTTACAATTTCAGTATCAGAATGCAACGGCGGTGTGAATTTTGGGTCGGACGAACCATAAATCGCAATCACTTTTTTATTCAATGCGGCAGCAACGTGCATCAATCCAGAGTCGTTACTAACAACGGTGTGCGCTAGTGAAAGTAAATCGACGGCTTGAGCCAAATCAGTTTTTCCAGCGAAATCCTGGCATTTCCAATCCGTTAATTTGTTAATTTCTTCGGTAACAGGTTTGTCTTTTTCGGAGCCGATAAGCCAAATTTGCCAACCTTCGGCTATTTTTTGGATTGCTAATTCCGCAAAATGTGTTTCTGTCCAACGTTTTGCCGAGCCAAATTCTGCACCTGCACATAAAACTAAAATCGGTTTCGATAAATTTAAATTGAATTTATCAATGACAATTTTTTGTTGAATGTCGGTGACACTGAATAATGGAAACTCAAATACAATCTTTTTCGCCTCCATTTCTGAAGAAAGGCAAAAAAAACCGCCTTTTTGAAAGGGGTTGGGGGATTTTTTTTCTGCTAAAGAAACAAATCTTTGCACTGTCATTGTCAAAATAGATTTGTCTAATTTTCGTGCATCATTCAGCAAGCCAAAACGCATTTCACCTAAAAATCCAGTGCGTTTTGGAATACCTGCAAAAAATGGAATCAATGCGGATTTCCACGAATTCGGCAACACAATTGCTTGGTCGTAATTTTCACCACGTATGGTTTTTCCGAGTTCAAAACGTGCTTTTAAACCAAATTCGCCATGCGTTAATGGCATCACAAAAGTATTAGAAATTTCTGGCATTCGTTCCAATAAGCCCAAAGACCACGCTGGGGCGAGTACGTCGATTTGGCTATCAGGCTGGTTTTTTTTTAACGCCATAAATAGACTTTGTGCCATAACCATGTCGCCAACCCACGACGGAGCAATGATTAAAATTTTCATGAAAAACCTTTTTAGAAATTAACGTCGCCAAACATTCGCATGAAAAGACTGTGTGCGTATAAAACGAGAAATCTTATGGCGTGTTATCCATTTTCTCTTAACGTGATACGTCCAAAACGCCTGCATTCCAAAATAACCAGCCGTTGCACAGGTTATGCCCATAATCAAACAGCCTAATAAAAACGGTTGCCACACCTCTCCAAAAAGCGATAAATCAAAGCTTTCGGCAGCGGGTTGATTCATCGCGCTCAAACCAATTTGATAGGCGAAATAAAATAATGGCGGCATCGTTAATGGATTTGTGATCCAAACTAAGGCTACTGAAACGGGTAAATTGGCTCGAAAATAAATTGCGGCAGCTGCTGCAAATGCCATTTGTGTTGGTGTTGGTACCCAAGCGAAAAATAATCCCACAGCAAATGCCATCGAAATCGAGCGACGATTTAAATGCCATAAATTTTGGTCATGTAACTTTGTACCCAAAAACTGTAGACTTTTGTGGCGTTTAATCACTTCTGGGTCGGGAATAAATTTGTGCATCAATTTTTGAATCAATTCTTTAGCCATCCTCATTTCTCCTTTATTATTTAAGATGATTTTTTACGCTTTGGCTTTTGCATGTGGTGATTTGACGCTGCAACAGTTTTTAGAATTACCAACCATTTCTGTATTGGTTATTATTAGCAAGTTAGCGGCAATTATGGCACGGTTGCGTTATTGGTATTGTCTCTTTTTTATAATTGGTTTTTTATGGGCGAGTGTTTTTGGTTATTATCAATTGAATGATCAATTATTACCTGAATTTGAAGGGATTCCGTTGAAAATCACTGGTGAAATTGCCAATTTGCCAGAGCAAAATGCACAACATGCAAATTTTGAATTTACAGTTTTAGAATCCCCCGAAAAATTACCTACTAAAATTAAACTCAATTGGTATGCACCGACTGAAATTTTGCATGCGGGTGAAACATGGACATTTATCGTTAAACTCAAGCGTCCACACTCAAATTTTAACCTAGGTAGTAATGATTATGAAGGCTGGTTATTCATGCAAAGTATCGGTGCGACAGGAACGGTGTCGAAAGATTCGCCTATTTTTATTGCGCCCGCTTCGTTATTTAACGTTAACCGTTTACGGCAAAAAATTGGTGATTCGTTAATAAAAAATTATGGCGAAAATACCAGTACAGCGTTATTAAAAGCCTTGACGATTGGTGACGATAACAGTTTGAGTGTTGAAAATTGGAACACATTTCGGATTACAGGAGTCACACATTTAATTGTCATTTCGGGTTCGCATATCGCATTAGTCGCAGGGTTAGTTTATTGGTTTACAATAAATCTTTGGGCTCGCTTAAATATTTTGCGATTTCCCCCACCTCGCGCTGCGGCATTAGGGAGTTTAATAACCGCAATTTTTTACGCAAGTTTGGCGGGTTATGTCATTCCGACAAAACGTGCTGTGATTATGTTGGGAATGATCGCAATTGCACAATTTTATCAACGGCATAATCATCCGTTACAAAGTTTTGCGATGGCGTTATTAGTGATGCTTATTTTCAATCCAACAATGTTGTTGTCGATTGGTTTTTGGCTATCATTTTTAGCGGTAGCGTTGATTTTATATCGTGTCGCAGGGCGATTGAAATCGCCTATGAATTGGTTAAACGGCGTAGATATTCAACTTACTGTTTCACTAGGATTGTCGCCGTTATTGCTGTTCTTTTTTCAACAAACCTCGTTGATTTCTCCACTGGTTAATTTTATTGCGGTGCCGATTGTTGAATTAATGGTTGTTCCATTAGCATTGCTTACTTGTTTGTCAATGGGGTTTTTTCCGTGGTTGGCGGATAAGTTTTTTAGCATTTTAGATTTTATTTTAAAATGGTTAATGACCTGTTTTGAATTTGCTGAAACGTTGCCAAATGCCATGATAGATTCATCACAACCGTCATTTTTTACCGTGATTTTATCGTGTTTGGGATTGTTATGGTTGTTTGCACCAAGAGGAGTTCCAGCGCGTTGGCTTGGTTTTATTTTAAATTTACCATTATTATTTCCAATTATTCCAAAATTGAATGCCGGTGAAGCCATTGTCACCATTTTAGATGTTGGGCAAGGTTTGGCGGTTTCAGTTCAAACGCAAAATCATCAATTACTTTACGATACGGGCGCGAAATTTCCTAACGGTGGTGATATGGGGAAAAATGTGGTGTTACCATTTTTTCGTTATCAAGGCGTGAAGAAAATTGATACATTATTGATTAGTCATGATGACAATGATCATATTGGCGGTGCAAAATCGGTTTTAGAAGGGATGTCTGTAGAGAGCGTTTTAACGAGTGTGCCAGAAAAATTCACGCCTTATCAACAAATAATGAGATGTCAATCAGGGCAAACTTGGATTTGGGAAGGCGTGAAGTTTACGGTGCTTTCACCTGCAATTTTTTTTGAAACTGACAACAATAATTCCTGTGTCTTAAAAATTTAAACGGGACATGGCGCAGTTTTATTAACGGGAGATATTGAAGCGATGGCAGAAAGTTTACTTGTTGAAAATGCGCGTAAATATTTACGCGCTAATGTATTGATCGCACCACATCACGGCAGCAAAACATCTTCAAGTTTGGCATTTTTAGAAGCCGTTAAACCCGAAATAATTTTAATTCCTTCGGGTTATCGCAATCAATTTCACCATCCAAGTAAAGAAATTTTGGCGCGTTATCAGCAAATCAACGCCAAATTTTTTACCAGTGCAAACGAGGGTGCGTTGGAGGTTAAATTAAATTCAGACGGTGTAGAAGTTCAAAGTTTACGTGAAATAACTGGGAAATATTGGAATTTCAAGAATTGAAAAAAACGTAAATATCCAATCAAGAAATCAAACTTGCCAATTGATACAATGGCGGCAAAATCAGCATTTCAGCGAGCTGTAAACCAAGAATGGCGACAATAACGGATAAATCCATTCCGCCTAAATTCGGTAACATTGCACGGCAAATTTTTAACATTGGTTCAGTCAAACTGTAAAGCAGCATCGAAATATCTTTAAAGCTTCCTTGATTAAACCAACTCAATAAAGTACGTGCAAAAACGGCATAAAACAAAACGTTTAACAACAGCCCAATCAATTGCGCAAAGGTAATTAAAATAAGGCCACCAATACTCATTGATGCACCTTGCAATAAACCCATCGAGACGTCTGCAAGTAATTGCACTGCCATCATTAACACCAGTGACGACGTATCAATATTACCAATTGACGGAATAAAACGACGCATAATTTTCAACGGTGGATGTGTGATGGCAATCAGAAATTTTGAAATCGGATTGCGAAAATCTGCTCGACACCATTGCAATAAAAATCGCAGCATCACCGCGCTGATATATAACGAAAAAACCGTGTCCACAATCAACATAATTGGATTAGAAAAATAATTTATGCCCATGATTTAAGCCTCTTGTTTAGATAATTCGATGGAACGATCACGGGCGGCGTGCAGGGCTTTCGCCACTAATTCGACAAAACCGCCCGCTTGAAATGTTTCGATTGCTTTTTGTGTCGTGCCATTCGGTGACGTGACGCGCTGACGCAAACTTTCGGGCGATTCAGCCGATTCGAGTGCGATTTTCGCCGCGCCTAACGCGGTTTGTTGAACCAATAATTGCGCTACATTCTCGCTTAATCCCATTTCCAACGCCGCTTTTTCCATCGCTTCCATCAACAAAAAATAATATGCAGGACCACTTCCTGACACAGCGGTCACAGCATCGAGTTCACTTTCTGTTTCGACCCACAAGGCAATCCCAACCGAACGCAAAATGTTTTCGGCTAAATCACTTTGTTCGTCGGTGACATTGGAATTCGCGTGCAACCCCGTTGCACCTGTCAAAACCAATGCGGGCGTATTCGGCATACAGCGCACAATTGCGGTTTCGTCGCCGAGCCACGCACTTAAACTCGCTTGTGAAATTCCAGCAGCAATCGAAACCACGAGTAATTTTTTGGCATGAATGGGTGCGGCGAGCGTTTGCACGACGCTTTTTAAAATTTGTGGTTTAACGGCGAGCACAATCACGTCTACGGCATCCACAATAGCCAAATTATCCAACGAAGTATTCACGTTGTGAGCGAGTGCTAATTGCGACAGCGTTTCAGGATTGGTATCTGAAACCCACAGTTGTTCCGCGGGATGACCGCTGGCAATCAAGCCGTTGAGCAAACACGCCGCCATGTTCCCTCCGCCAATAAAACCAATTTTTTGTGTATTCATAAATCTCTCCGTGGTTATTTTGTGTGAATCAATAAAATCTGTAAATCTGCAACATTTGTTCCCGTCGCGCCTGTCATCAATAAATCGTTTGAACTTTTTAAAGCGTGGTAAGAATCGTTATTTTTAAGTAATTCGGCTGGATTTACACCCGTGTTTTTCATGCGTTGCAATGTCCCTGCGTCAACAATTCCACCTGCCGCAGGACTGACACCGTCAATTCCGTCGGTGCCACCGCTTAGAAATACCCATTCGTTTTTTAAACCGTATTTTTCTGCGGCGATGGCAAACGCCACTGTCATTTCTTGATTGCGTCCGCCGCGTCCATTTCCACGCAATGTTACGGTGGTTTCGCCACCCGTTATAAAAGCAGTTTTTTCATTTTGAAGGTGTCTATTTTTTACCATTAAAACAAATTCTTCCGCCACATCACGCGCCTCGCCAGATAACGGATAATCATGGAGAATGACTTCATAACCCAATAATTGCGCGGCTTTTACCGCCGCTTCAACGCTCATCGCATTGCTGCCGATTAGCGTATTCGTGACATTTTCACTCATTTTCGGTGTTTCTAACATCGCTTTTTCTAAATAATTTTGCACCGATTGGGGCGCGTTATCCCACACATTTTTACTTTTCAAAATTGTAATGGCTTCGGCAAATGTCGATTCATCCGTAACCGTTGTTCCGCTCGCAATCACACTTAAATCATCACCTAAAACATCCGATAAAATCAGTGCGTGACATTTTGCAGGCGCAATTTTGTTTCCTAAATGCCCGCCTTTTAATTGGGACAACTGTTTACGAATACAATTGATTTCATGAATGGTCGCGCCACACGACAGTAATAAATTTGTCGTGGCAATTTTTTCTTCGAGCGTGATTGAATCGACGGGATAGGGAATCAATGCCGACCCGCCGCCGCTTATTAACACCAAAACTAATTCGCCAGCGTTGGCATTTGTAGCAATTTTATCAATACGTTTCGCGGCTTCAAAACCAGCAGAATCTGGCAACGGATGCGACGCACCAATAACTTCGATATTTTTAACAGTCACCACATTTTCATAATTTGTCACCGCAATTGCTTCACCCAATAAATTCGCAGGAATTAATTCTTGGGCGGCATTCGCCATTGCACACGCGGCTTTTCCAAAAGCGACAATGTGAATTTTTGAATAATTTTCATCCAAAACAAAATGCTGTTTCACCGCATCGTAAGGGTTAGCTGCTGCAATTCCTGCTTGAAAAATTTGATTGGCGTTTTGGCGTAACATTTCTAAATTCATGCCATTTTTTTCGCTAAGGCAAAAATGTTTTCAGCATCCAAAACGTGTTTATTGTCTTCGAACAATTGCGCGATACACGCCCGATGCAATGCTAATTTCAATGCGCCAAATCCAATCGCACCCCACACAATTTTTCCGTGGCAATCAATACCTTTGTCCATGACACCGATGCCGCCAATTCCTAATGGTGGCGTGGCGTTTGCGTCTGCGAGCATTTCTAATGCGGTATTATTTTGCCAATGTTCAGGTTTCAATAATTCAATGCCCGTCGCGCCTGTTGCAATAACAATATTTGCGTCTTGAATTGCATCGGCACGTTCATCAAAATCAGCGGCGGCTTGCGCTTGAATTAAAATATTAAAACGTTTTTGCATCGTTTCACAGGCTTTTTCGGCATTCCATAATTGGCGCGAAACAATCGTCACGTTCGCGCCTTCCATCCCTAGCATGGCAGCAGCACGTTGTCCGACTGGTCCTGTTCCTGCCAGAATAACGGCTTTTTTCCCCAATAAAACACCACTCGACGCTAATTTTGCAACACACGCGGCGGCTGTCGTGTTGCTGCCGTTACTGTCGAGCATCACTGAAACTTGAAAACCGGGGAAAAAGTGTTTTTGTACCGCTTCAAATAAGATTTGTCCTGCTGCCATATCACTGCCACCGACAAAAATAGCGGTATTTTTTTTATCTTTTGGCGCACGAGTAAAAATGGCGCCATCAACTAATCCGGCAATGTCGTCAGGCGTTAAGCTTCCGTGACCAATCACATGATCTGCACCACCGTCGTAACCGACTACGGTATCAAAAACAGATGGATGAAAATCCGTGTCGAATTGGAATAATAATTTTTTCATAAAAACTCGTTTTGATAAATTGTAATAAATGGAATAGCGGCATTATCGGATAAAACACACTAGAATGTCATGGTTCACTTAAATTGAGGAAATTAAAATGATTAATGACGACCAACTTACCACAGAGCAATTTAATATTTGTCGCCTGAAAGCCACTGAACCTGCGTTCACGGGTAAATATGTCGATTGCAAAGAAGATGGAATTTACCATTGTATTTGTTGTGATACACCACTTTTTGATTCACAAACAAAATACGATTCGGGTTCTGGCTGGCCTAGTTTTTGGCAAGCGTTAGAAAATTATGTTGCTGAAAATATCGATAATAGCCATGGAATGCGTCGTGTTGAAATTGTTTGTAGGCAATGTAGCGCACATTTGGGACATGTTTTCACTGACGGTATTGAACCAACGGGTTTGCGTTATTGTGTTAATTCCGCCTCTTTATTTTTGCGAGACCGTTCATGAATCCACAAGAATCGGCTCAAAATTTACTCGATTTTATTGATGTTAGCCCTAGTCCTTGCCATGTTGTTAAAACGATTGAGGAGCATTTGGCACGATTCCAATTTGAGCGGCTGGATGAAACTGAAATATGGACATTAAAAACCGGTGGACGTTATTTCGTTGTGCGGGGTGATTCGTCAATGATTGCATTTGTTCACGGTGAAAAATCAGTTTCAGAAACAGGTTTTAAAATTATCGGTGCACATACGGATTCACCGGGTTTGCGAATTAAACCGAATCCAGCAAATAAAACTGCTGGACTGGAACGGCTAAACGTAGAGATTTACGGGGGCGCAATTTTGGCGACTTTTTCAGACCGCGAATTAAGTTTTGCGGGACGGGTGAATTATCAAACGGAAATTGGCGAATTAGAGCAATGTTTAATACATTTTGAGAAACCAATGTTGCGTTTGCCGAATTTAGCCATTCACCTCAATCGTAATGTAAACGAAGATGGTTTGAAATTCCAAAAGCAAACTGAATTGAATTTGATTTTAGCGAATGTCACGGAGCAATTGCCGGCTTCGCAATTTATGACGTTGTTGCATTCACAATTGCCAAATGCTGAAAAAATTCTAGCGTGGGATTTAAATGTTTTTGACACACAAAAAGGGAATTTGTGGGGTGCAAATAACGAGTTTTTTGCGAATCGACAAATCGACAATTTAGCCTCATGTCATGCTGCAATCACTGCGTTGCTTGATGAAAGTATTTTGAAAAATGACAGTACCTTGGTTTGTGCTTTTTTTGATCATGAAGAAGTGGGCAGTGAAAGTCACTGTGGTGCATCAGGTAGTTTTTTGACTGATACGTTGAAGCGAATTAATGATGTAACCTCTCGAAATCCACAAGATTTTTCACGAGCTTTGGCGAAAAGTTTTCTAATCAGCGCAGATATGGCACATGCTTACCATCCAAATTTTCCAAGCGTTTATGATTCAAATCACCTCGTCCATATTAATCAAGGTGTCGTTATTAAAGTAAATGTGAATCAGCGTTACACATCAGATAGTGTTTCAGAAGCGATGTTTATGAAATGGTGTGAACAAGCTAGTGTGCCGTATCAAATGTATTCGCATCGAAATGATTTACCTTGTGGAAGTACGATTGGTGCAATCGTTTCGGCAAACACTGGGATTCGTGGTGTTGATGTAGGCAATCCAATGTGGGCAATGCACAGTTGCCGTGAAAGTGCAGGTGTTTTGGATCATTACTCAATGATTAAAGTAATGAAGCGTTTTTTAATTTAATTTTATGAGTTGTCGAATTTATAAATCATCCACATAATACAAACTGTGATAGTTTTCACAATGAGTCGCCCTTTTAATTAAAAATAACGTAAATAAAAATAAAATGGAAAAGAAAAATAGAATTGCCTTATTTATCGATTTAGATAATTTTGTTGGCTTTTGTCTTGATGATGATTTGCCATTGGATATTAAAAAAGAAATCAAAAAATTAACTGAGCATGGTGACATTAGTATTCGTCGTTCGTTTGGTGACATTATGAAATTACCTATTTCGGAAACTCGAAAAAGAGAATTACGTGAAATGCTGCAAGCGAATTTGATTCGTCACGAAGATATTCCGTATTACAACGGTTATAAAAATACATCAGATATTCGGCTGGCAATTGAAGCAATGTCAATTGCTTACACGCATCCTGATATTAATATTTTTGCGATTATTGCCAATGACCGTGACTATATGCCTGTTTTTTCGAAACTCAAGGAAATTTGTAATACTATTATTGGTATTGGTAT
>BJHG01000052.1 GCA_014191975.1 Methylococcaceae bacterium
TCGCCGTTTAAGTAAAGATTATGAAGTCTTAACCGATTCAAGTACGGCGTTCATACATATTGCGATGATAAACTTGATGCTCGGACGGCTTTAAAGCAGATTTCTGACTTTTAAAACACGCACTAAGGCGGCAACGTTTATAAAAAACGTGTTGGCAGAATAGGCGTAGGAAAACGTGGTGCTTACAGAACTATTTTATTGATGAAACAAGATGATAAAATTATTTTCGCTCACGGTTTTGCCAAAGGTGAAAAAGATAACATCACAAAAAATGAACTGAATGATTTTAAAGTGATGGCAGAATCTTTTTTAAATTTATCTCAAACACAAATCAACATGTTAATTGACAGCAAAAATTTAATCGAGATTTCCAATGACTAACATTCAAGATACCCTCAGTGAAATGGCAAAAGACCTGTATGACGTTGGCGCGATTGATAAAACGACATTACGGCGGTTTGACCTCAATTCTTTGCCGCCTGTTCCAAACTATACCGCGATCCAAATTGCCAATCTTCGACATAAACTTGGTTTAAGCCAAGGCGTTTTCGCTGCTTATTTGAATGTTTCAGATCGAGCAGTAAAAAAATGGGAACAAGGAGAAACAAAACCAACAGGTGCCACACTTAAATTGTTATCCATCATAGAAAAAAAAGGCATTGAGGTCATGGCGTAATTATTTCACAACAAAAACGTGACCCTAAAAAGTCGCATTTTTTTATTGCTGTCATCTTGATTTTTCTTGTCCCGTAGAAATCCCTTTTTTAGAATAGATCCAATCGAGATTAAATAATCATTTCCAAATGCTTACGATATTTGTAAAATCATCCGTCCACGCGGGCATATCGAAATAAAGCGGCATTTTTTGCCACGAACCAATTTGACTAGCTTGTAATGGTTTGAGCGTTTCGGGATTTTTCGCCAAAACAACCCAATCGGTTGCAACAATCAGTGGCGCGACGGTTTGCGGTTTAAATTCTTGAATTAACGCCGCGAGTTTCATTTGTTCAGCGTGAATCGAAACCACTTTTTTCAACAATAAATGCCGATTCGTAATGTGAAACGCCAAAATGCCATTCGGTTTTAGCTTTTTGAAATAGAGGTCAATCGCTTCGCGCGTCAGCAAATGCGTTGGCACCGCATCCGAGCTAAACGCATCCATCATGAGCAAATCAAACGTGCCATCAGGTTTATTTTGAATCGACAAACGTGCGTCGCCGATTTCTGAAGCCGCATTCGGCGCACATTGGCTGAGATAAGAAAAATAAGCAGGATTTTTCGCAATATCGACCACGAGCGGGTCAATTTCGTACAGCGTCCACCTTTGCGAGGTTTTCGCGTAACACGCCAACGCGCCTGCACCCAAACCCACCACGCCGATATTCCAATTCGCATTTTGAGCATCAAACGTTTTGAATAATTGTCCCATCGGACTGGGGCGGCTGTAATACGTCAACGGCGTTTTGCTTTCGGTCGGAATCAAGCGCTGTGCGCCGTGTTTGGTCGTGCCGTGAAATAATTCGTGATACGTTTCAGGCTGACCTTTTTCGTCGGTCAAGACACTTTCACGCACCGCCATCACGCCAAAAAACGTGCGTTCTTGCATCAACGTGTGACTTTCGGCGTGGTGCAAACTCATCGCCGCAGAAATAATTACGCCCATCAAACCCGCATACGCCACGACGCGCTGACGTAAAAAATACACCCCAATCGTCAACACGCACAAACTAATCACTACACCATCAAAATAATCCGTTAAATTCGACACGCTGAAATAAATCCCTGCGCCAATGATTAACAATAAAATCGGATCAATGAGTTGCAACGACGTTTCTTTGAACGACAATTTTTTCAAACTTGGACGCAACAATAACGCCGCGATAATCATCAACGGATATTCATAAATGCCATTGAAAACAAATGGCGCGACGAAGGTGTTAAACATGCCGCCCAACATGCCCGCAAATGACATAATCAAATAATACGTTGTTAGATGTTGGCTGTGCGGACGTTGCGCGGCGAGTTCACCGTGGCAAACCATAATCGCAAAGAAAAACGCGATAACGTGAAAAAACAAATACATCCAATACGGCAAATCAGCGGGATTGATAAACGCATACGCCACAAACGGAATTAAAAATACGGGTTGCAAACGCACAAACCACGCATGACTTTTATCGTTCCAACGTGAAAAGACAACGACAAATGAAAACAAATAAACCGTGAGCGGAATAATCCAAAGTAACGGGACGGAAGCAATATCGGTGCTGATAAAATTCGTCAAACCCAGCAATAAACTCGACGGCACAAATGCCAATGCGCCCCAATAAAATTTCGTTTTCCACGAAAGCGGTGACGCGATTGACGCTGAAATTGGCGCGTTTTCGTTTTCAATCGATTGGTAATTTTTCCACAACGCAAACCCACACGCCGCAATCAGCAAACACAATCCCACATAACCCAACGTCCAATCCGATTGTTGCGCGTTTAATCCCCAATTTGGTTCAATCAAAAACGGATAACTTAACAACGAAACCAAACTACCCGTATTACTGGCAGCGTAGAGAAAATAAGGATCGTGGCTGTTATGATGACCGACGTGAGCAAACCATTTTTGAATCAGTGGCGCGGTGGTTGAAAGGACGAAAAACGGCAAACCAATCGCCAATGCTAACGTCGAAAATAACCAGGGGGTCGGATTGCCTTCTGTTGGCGGGATTAAGTTTTCAGGCAAACTGACGGGCAATGCTAAAAAGCTGAGTGAAATAACGGCGAGATGAACAATGATTTGATGATTCGGTTTTAAACGTGTGCCGAGCAAATGCGCGTACAAATAACCTAAAAATAAAATACTTTGATAAAAAACCATGCAGCTATTCCACACCGCAGGCGTGCCACCAAGTAAGGGCAAAAGCAATTTTCCAAACAGTGGTTGCAACACAAACATCAACAACGCACTGGAAAATAACGTGCTGGCGAATAGCATAATTAAGAAGTTGGAACGATTTTGGAATGTGAGCATGAGTGACAACGAAGGCAATTATTTGAAAGACAATTGGTATTTCCCACCTGCGCCGTTGCGTCCTTTCGTCCATGAACCGAAGGTTCAAGTGGGAACGCAGTCTTTTAATCGGGCTTCCTACCGAAGTAAGTATGCACGCCATAACTGAACACACGCTCCCGAGGGTAATATAGGTTCAGGAAACACCCAGAACACTGTCAAACGCCGCAGGAAATACCAGCATAGTTTAATCAGATTTAATCATTTTCTAAAACGTTTTCTATTTTATGGCGCATATTTGACAAACATTCGTTTAGATTTTGATTAAGTTTTAAGTTTTCATTTTTTAAAATTTGTAACTCATGCGCTATATTCAACGCAACCATCACCGCAATTCTATCGTCACCTGGTATTTTTCCCGCGTTGCGGATTTTTCGCATTTTTTCATCTAATTGCTTGGCAGATTCTAACAATGATTCTTGCTCATCAAAATCACAGGCGATTTTGTATTCTTTGCCCAAAATATTAAGTGTGACAGCTGAAGGTTGCATGTTGCTCATGTGTTTTGCTCCATTTCTTTTAATCGGAAAATCATTGCTTCTACTTGTGTACGGGCGAGAGTAGTTTTTTCTAATAAATTTGCTTTTTCACGCACCAAAGTATCTTGCTTCGTTTGAAGTGAAGCATTTTCGACTTTCACATTTTGATATTCATCAATCAATACGTCGAGTTTTATTTCAAGAAATTTTAATTCTTCGGGTGTCGATATTTTTTTTTGTTTCATCGCTTCATTTTAAGGTAATTGAAATCTGTATAGAAGTAGTCATTAAGACAATGAGCAATGGTAGCATAAGCCTGTATTAACAACATTATTGAATGGTGAAAAAATGAGTTACACGATGATTGATGCGATTTTAGTTCAATATGATGCCGAATTGACTGCCGCCGAAGCGCACGGTATGGCAAGTGGATTATTGGCAGTGAATGGTAAATTCAGTAATGAAAGCTGGTTAAATGAATTATTACAAAATACCCAGCCAGTAAACAATGAACACAAAGTTGAATTATTAGGGCTATTTGACGACACACAAGACGTATTACTTGATGACGAATTCGAGTTTGAATTAATCTTACCCGAAGACGACGAATCGAACTTAATTGAACGTGTTGATGCCCTTCGACAATGGTGTAAAGGATTTTTGTTTGGAATTGGTTTTGCAAATAAGGCAACAAAATTTTCTCAACAAACCCAAGAAATTCTCAAAGATGTGGCTGAAATCACCAAACTTGATGCTGATATTGAATTAGAAGACGAAGAAGCTGAAAACGATTTTATGGAGTTAACTGAATACTTACGCGCCGCTGTGTTAGCGTTGCGTGATGAATTTTCTGAAAAGTAAAAGGGATTTAACATGCGTTTTTGGTTAATGAAATCTGAGCCGAATGTTTTTAGTATTGATGATTTAGAACAATGTCCAAATCAAACTGAACCATGGGAAGGTGTCCGAAATTATCAGGCACGAAATTTTATGCGTGAAATGGAACAGAGTGATTTAGCTTTTTTTTATCATTCAAACTGCAAAGAAGCGGGAATTGTTGGTGTGATGAAAATCGTCAAATCAGCTTATATCGATGATAGTTCATTTGATGAAAATGGTCTGTATTTTGATGCAAAAAGTACAGTTGAAAAACCACGTTGGTCGCGTGTTGACGTACAACTTGTTGAAAAATTTACACATACAATCACACTACAAGACTTAAAGGCAAAAGTGGAATTAGCCGATTTTCAATTAGTACAACGTGGAAATCGACTATCTATTTTGCCCGTGAATGCAATTCAGTGGAACTTCATTCACAGTTTGACGTAAACGACCCAGAATCTCGTAATTGATATAACGTAGACTTACCCTACGTCACCAACCAACTGACCGTGATCAAGTTTTAAGATACGATGATTCAATTTTGAAACCAACGAAATATCATGTGTCACAATCAGGACGGTTGTGCCGGCTTGTTTAAATTGCTCAAATAACCTCATGATTTCCGCCGACAATTCAGGATCTAAGTTTCCTGTAGGTTCGTCAGCTAAAATGAGTTTCGGCTGATTCACAATGGCGCGAGCAATACCAATACGTTGCTGCTCACCACCGGATAATGTAAGTGGAAATTTTTTTTCTTTACCTCGCAATCCCACTTTATCTAAAGCAGCTCGAACACGACGTGAAATTTCATTGTAGCTGTAGCCCATAATAATCAACGGTAACGCCACATTATCAAACACGGTGCGGTCGTTAAGTAATTTATAATCTTGAAAAATCAACCCCATTTCCCTACGTATAAAGGGGATTTGACGTGATTTTACTTTGCTCAAATTATGATTATTAAACGTAATCTGCCCTCGCAGCGTACTTTTCTTTTTATCTTCCATCATTGCAATTAATCTAAATAACGTACTTTTTCCCGCGCCAGAATGCCCCGTTAAAAAGGCAATTTCACTTTTTTCTAAATGAAAGCTGACATTCCGTAACACATCGCCAACTTCAGGATAACGCATATTTACCGCATCGAATGTCAACATGATAATTTAATCTTTAATAAATAAAGCATTAACAAATTTCTCGGCATCAAAATCTTGTAAATCTTCAATACTTTCACCAATACCAATAAAGCGAATTGGAATGCCAAATTGTTTTGCCAGCGCGAAAATTATGCCGCCTTTTGCCGTGCCGTCCAATTTTGTCAGCGTTAAACCCGTCAACGTCACAGCTTCATTGAACAATCTTGTTTGCGAAATCGCATTTTGTCCCGTGCCAGCATCCAAAACTAATAGCACTTCATGCGGCGCGGTGTCGTCGAGTTTCGACATGATACGTTTCACTTTTTTCAATTCGTCCATCAAATTCGATTTCGTTTGCAAACGCCCCGCTGTGTCGGCAATCAAAACATCAATGCCTTTAGCTTGTGCCGATTGAATCGCATCGAAAATTACTGAAGCCGAATCTGCGCCTGCATGTTGCGCGACAACCTGAATATGATTGCGATCGCCCCACGTTTGCAATTGTTCAACAGCGGCAGCCCTGAATGTGTCACCAGCCGCTAACATGACGCTGTGACCTTGCATTTTTAAACGGTTTGCCAATTTGCCAATCGTGGTGGTTTTACCCGCGCCATTTACGCCAACCACTAAAATCACAAACGGTTTGTCTTGTTTTGGAATGATTAAATTGAGGCTGCACGGACGCAAAATCTCTAATAATTCTTCTTTTAAAATCGCTTCAAGTGCCTTACTGTCTTTGAGTTCTGAACGAGTGACTCGCTCATTTAGTTTTGCAATAATAGCACTTGTCGCTTCAACGCCAACGTCCGCCATTAACAAATTCGCTTCGATTTCTGCAAGCAAATCATCGTCAATTGTTTTCGATAAAGATAATGTTGAAAATACGCCGCCCAAACCGTTGCGCGTGCGGTGTAATTGCGATTTTAAACGCCCATATAATGAATCAGCACGAACGCCTGTGACAGGTAATTCTGGTTTTTCAACTTCGCTTTCAAGTAAAAATGGAAAATCGTATTTGCTGTAAAAATGAATCGCAATCAACGGCAACATTAACAGTGTCGCCAACGTCCCATGAATAACCGACATCCACCACGGTAAATCCAATTTAATCGTGAGAATACTCAAACTGATTTGTAAAAATAACAATCCACTTAACCACAAACCCGCTCTGCGTAAGGTTTGCGACGGCGCAGAAGTCGCTTGAAAGGTTACACCACTCAAAATCACGAAACACAATAACGCACCCGCACGATGCAACCACGCTAAGGTAATTTGCGCGTCATAAGCGACCGCGCCACTGTAATTATTTTGTAAGCCGTAAAATAAATTAAGCGCATTTTCATAATTCAACGCAGGCAACCAGGTTCCGTTGCATTGTGGAAAACCACGACAGGCTAACGCGGCATGATTCGCGGTTGTCCAATCACCCAAAAGCACCTGAATAAACAAAACGAACAACGCGACTTGTACAAACAATCGACTTCGTGGTTGTTGCGACAAAATGACTTTCGGATTTAAACGTAAATAGAGCGCGAACAATAACCAAAAAAAGCCATTGATTAACAATAATTGCCCAGCAACCATAATTGGCATGTTGTGCGGGAGTGATTTGTACAACGCCGTAAACACACCAAAATCAATCGGCGATAAACGCATCCATTCGCCGCCAATCAGCATCAACAATGATAAAAAGATGCTAAATCCTGTTATTTTTCTAAACATTTTCTACTAACCAATTTGTGAAATTTTTAAAAGGTGCATCAAATCACTTTTCGCGTCGTATGTATCGAAATTTGGCGCGTATTGCATCATAAAATTGCCAAGTGGATCGACCAGTAATAATGCACCTTCGGGAACTTGCCCATTATAAAGCACGTTGAGTTTTTCGATGACAGCGGCGTTAGGTTTTAAACGCAACAAATCGCCATCTTCTTTCCACCACGTCGCGCCCGACTCTTGCGAAACGGTTGAATCCAACACCAAAACCGCGCGGCGAGTTCGCACCAATTCTTTATTTAACATCAAACGTAATTGCCGACTTTTGTGAATTGCGCCCAAACAGACTTCGTTACAATTGGCTTTGGGAATCACATTCACAATCAGCCAATGCGCGGGCAGTTCTTTTAAATTATCCTGTGAAAAAGCATCAAAACCTTGAAAATCGGCGCGTTCCGTAGTGATAATTGGCGTAATTAACTGTCCATGATTGGTCGCTGACGGCGTCAAGAATTCTGGATTTTTAGCCAAAAACCACGCGATGCTAAACGGAATAATCGACATGGCAAATATGCCGACAATAAGTTGTCGGTTTTTACGTTGTTGTAGGCTCATTAAAGTCTCTATAAATTTGCAGGGGCATTTGATTTTCTAAACTTGATAACGCTCAAGACCTTCCAAAGCCACTAAAGCATCTTTGATTTTTAATTCAACGTCTGGATTTAGTTCATTATTTTTGTACACTTTTTCGAGCAAGCCTTCTGTCACTAATGCTTCTTTAATCCAGCGTTTCATAAAACGATAATTGGAATAGCTGGTTGCAATTTCAGCTGTTTGTGGATTTTTCAAGCCTGTTTTTATTGCTGATACTTTTGCATTTTTAGCGGCTGGTTTAATCAACGGTTGCGCCATTACTTTATCAGGAATTAGAGGTTTTATATTGACCACAGACATCATAGCAGGTGCGCTGTCGTCGATAACTCTTGCTTTTTTATCGGTACTAACCACACTAAAAATCACATACGCTGCATAAATTACAATTAATACAAAAAAAATTTCCGTCATGTTTTTATCCTCTGAAAAATAGAAAAATTACCGTTGATAACCCATTGCATGTCTCGACAAAACAGTTTTGGCAAACGGCAATACGTCTAACAATGCCAATCCGATATTTCGGACTGTTGCCAACGCAAGCCATTCATTTGAAAAAATTTGCACAACCACATTAGTGAAGTTAATTGTACGCGATTGATCAGTTTGCCGTATTTGAGAAAAGTGTTTTAAAAATTCAGTCTCACCAATATCACCCGTTTCACTTTGTGATTGCAGCATTTCAGCTAGAACGACTACATCCCGCAAGCCTAAATTGAAACCTTGACCTGCGACGGGATGTAATTGATGGGCGGCATTACCAATAATTACAGCACGTTGTGAAATCATCGAATCCGTACGAATCAAGGATAATGGAAATGCACGACGTGGTGCACTTAATTTCAATTCACCTAATCGCCAACCAAAACACTGTTGTAATTCCGTCATAAAATCAATTTCACTGCCCAACATTAAAAATTCCGCTTCATCAGTTTTCCGTGTCCAAACTACGGCACAATTATTCTTACCCATCGGCAATAATGCAAGAGGTCCTGACTTAGTAAATCGCTCATAAGCAACATTTTTATGTGGTTTCGACGCACTAATTGTTGTGATTAATGCCGTTTGGTCGTAATCAAAAACGTGCTGTGAAATGCCTAATAATTGCCGAACTGAAGATTTTCCACCATCTGCACCAACCACTAATTTTGCTGTCAAATTTAGTGATTCGTCGTTGTGTTTTAAACTGACAAATGCTGCATTTTCGTCAGCCATTAACCCCATAATTCTTGCTGGACAATAAAGGGTAACGTTTTCAGCTGTCGTAATTTGATTAGCAATATGCGTTTCTAATTCTCGTGCGGTAATGACATAACCTAATGCAGCAACTTTTTCTTTTTGTGCAGATAAACGCACTTTACCGAAATGCCCTTTATCTGAAATATGAATAAGTTCAATTGGCGTGGCAACATTTTCAATACCTTGCCAAATATGTAACGCTTTCAATGCATCTACTGTTCCTGCCGCCAATGCTAATGCTCTATCACCTAACCCCGCACTTTCTAAAACATTCCGTTCTTGTGCTTCAATAATGGCGATTTTCAATCCACTATTTTTCAATGCCAAGGCTAAACAATTTCCAGCCAATCCACCACCTACGATGAGCAAGTCATAATCCATTCTTTATCCGCCTAAAATATTACTGTGAATTTGAGTCCAAAAACGATTGCAAAAGTGAAAGAGGATAATGTGAACCGTTTAAATAACCGTCGATAGACGTTAAAACTAAAGGGCTACGCAAGATTTTAGTAGCGATTTCATCCCGAGTCAGCCAATGCGTATCAACAATGCCATCATCTAAGGCTTGTTCAGGTTGGTGATTATAACATTCACCGACAAAACAAAAGCGTACAAACGTTGGGCTTTTGGAATTACGCCGCCATAAATGTACACCCGAAATATATTGGGGAGTGAAATGCCATGCTGTTTCTTCTAAAACTTCACGTTTTACAGCTGCGATAAAATCTTCGTGTTCCTCCAAATGACCTGCTGGTTGATTGAATTGCAAGCCATACGGTGTATTTTCTTCAACCAATAAAAAGTGTTTTTCGCGTTCGACAATAGCAGCCACGGTGACGTGAGGTTTCCAAACCATAAAGTTAAGTTAATTTTAGTAGTAAAAATCATGATTTTACGCGAATTGAGCTGTTAATGTTGTTAAAAATCACATTATTGATTGACGAGGCACTACTAATCGAGTCTAATACGCCTTCTTTTACAAGCGTTTGCCCGGGTAGCTCAGTCGGTAGAGCAAAGGATTGAAAATCCTTGTGTCGACGGTTCGATTCCGCCCCCGGGCACCATCAAAAAGTATTGTCTTTTATACTAAAATTTTTAAAATGCCCGGGTAGCTCAGTCGGTAGAGCAAAGGATTGAAAATCCTTGTGTCGACGGTTCGATTCCGCCCCCGGGCACCATTATTTTCAACGCCCTGCAATTTCTTATTTTTAACTCTCTTGTACAGTTCTGGTAACGTGTCGTTATCATTGCGCTAAATTTCACCGATCATATTTTCCAAAATTCTGGTCACGCCTTCTGGTTCTGCTTTGGCATCGTTTGATTTCGATGTTGGATTCTTGTGTCTGCAGCGTTGTCCTATGTGGAGCAGGCTATGTCGGGGTCAAAACGCTGGCTTTCTTCTGGTCGGTGACGCGGAAAACTGAGTATCTTATACGAAGTAACTTTGCTTCGTATAAAGAGGATTTACTCATGTTCACCAAAAAAGTTGTCGTAACAGCGTTGAAGGTCGATTGGAGGCTGACATGGTGCTGATTTTGGCAGTTGTTTTAGCTATATTGTTCTTAACCAAGTTCGGACGCTCACTCCTTCGCATTTTTCTAATGGTGTGGCTAGATGATTAAGATTACGATTTTAGTCATGGGCTTACTGTGCCTGGCGTTTAGACCGACACGATGTTATGGAATTGTGACGTTGGCGGTAATGGCTTACGTCTATCCGTTGGTGCTGGTTGGCTTGGTACTGGGAGTTTGCTTGTATTTGGGCGTTAAAGTTCGCCTGAGCAGAACACATTGAAACTTTAGGATTGTTTGAAGTTTTAGTACAACACTTTTAATTTACCTGACGCACAAGGCTCAACGCTATTTGGGCTTTGTCGTTGAATTTAAGTTTGCACAATACTAATTTTCTGCATTACAATCACAAACATGTATTGCCAATCTCGGTTTTTGATAGGTGCCCAACCCTTGTCAATTAAAATGCACAGATAGGAGCCTTGCTGGCGATAGCAGCACGAGGCATTAAAGGTTCGACTTTGGAATGGAGTACCCTATCGCAAGCATTACCAAAGGCTATTGATTTTGGGGCAGTACCGTAACACGCATGCGGTAAGCCAACTTCGATAGTTGAATACTTTGAATAAACCCACTTAGGTCTCTAGTACCTATGGTAAGGGCACATGCGGATATTTTTGCGTCCGTTTGTGTAAGATTCAAACATATCAGGCGGACGCATTTCTTTTAGATTTAAGGAAATGTCGCATGACACACACCACACCTAGTAACGTTGCCACAATTGCAACTGGCTCACAAATCACGGCAACACACGAAAATGTTGTTGACGTTGAAATTCCCTACATTGAATCGACCACCTCAGACGTTACCGAAACACACGAAGTAGATGTTGACGTTGAATCTGAAGCCGCCACAACAGCAACTGACGTTTCAAAGGCAAAATCTTTCGATCTTGAACACGCATTGCCACTTAACCCAGATTCATTTCCCAATCAACCTCGTAAAGGCTCAAGTGTTATTCTGCCAACGATTGCTAACGCAAAACACCTTCTAAAAATGTATGGCATTATCGTTCGCTACAATGTGATATGCAAAAAGCTAAATATCACATTACCAGGTGTTTCGGGAACCATTGAAAATTACGACTCGATAGCGATGACGCACATTGCAAATCTGGCTATTTTGAACGGAATGAGTGCAAGTTCAATCCCTGAGATAGTCATGGCAATTGCTGACCAAAATCCGTTAAACCCTGCTGCCGATTTTATTAAAAGCAGGCAATGGGACAATATCAATCGAATCCCGACTATTTGCGAAACCATCATGGCACAAGATGATTTCTCGGATGAGTTAAAAGTTGTATTGATGTATCGCTGGCTTTTAAGTTTAGTTGCCGCCGCTTTAGTTGTCAGTGGATTTAAAGCAAGGGGCGTGCTGACACTACAAGGAACACAATCTAAGGGTAAAACGTCTTGGATAGGTTCTTTAGTTCCTGACGAATTGCTGAGGGCTATGTTGGTCAAAGGCGAATTTCACCTTGATGGCGCAAACAAAGATTCGGTATTGACTGCTATTTCTCACTGGATCGTTGAAATTGGTGAGTTGGATTCATCGTTCAAAAAAGACATTGCGCGCCTAAAAGGCTTTCTCACAGGTGACAGAGACAAAATCCGAGTTCCGTATGGTCGAACTGCTTGTGAATATCCAAGACGAACTGTTTTCGCAGCAACGGTAAATGACAGTAACTTTCTTATCGATAATACTGGCAACAGTCGCTGGTGGACTATTCCAGTCAAGGAAATCAATTACAAGCACGGAATTGACATGCAACAAGTGTTTGCTCAATTGGCTGTTGATTTGGACAAAGGCGCACAGTGGTGGTTGACACCAGAAGAAGAACTCGAATTAGAAAAGTCGAATGCCAATTACAAAGCCATCAGCGTAATTCAAGAGTTGGTTGTGACTGCACTTGATGTTAGCAGAATAGGTGATCGAAATTTACCTTTAATGTCAGCCATTGAGTTGTTGAGGTATTTGGGCATTGAACACCCAAAAAATATGGACTGTAAAGAGTGTGCCTCAGTCTTACGCGATATTTTAGGTGAACACAAACGCATTAACGGGATAAACAAATGGCGTATTCCACTGGTGAAGAAGCAACAATTTCACACTTTTGATAATCCTGATGATTACTAAACTGATCCGTTAAACCTGACTTTGTGGTGCATGGAATCACCTTTCATGCACCTTTTATAATTCTTTAAGGAATTTTTACAATGACACATTCTTACACTCACACTCTATTACGACATGAAAAAGCACCAAAAATAGTCAGCAAGAGTAAAGTTGAATTTTTTGTACTCAAAGATCACTGTGAAGTTTATATTCAAATGATTAAAGATGAGAAGGGTGGGACATTAAGTGATGAAATCATTGCTTTATCGACAGCTCTCAGATCAGTAATGCCAAATTTTAACTCAAACGAATCAATATCATCACGACCATTTGAAGAATGTTTCACACAATACAAGACAAATAGTCCAGGCTTTTTAGCCGCTGTATTACGCAAATTAGGGTTACTTAAAGTTGATCCAGATGACTCTGAAAGACATTTTGTTGCAGATCCTTCAGTATGGGAAAAATTTAAAAACGATATGCTTGACGAAGATGGTGTTCCATATCCACCAGCGGATTGAAAGTGGATGGAGGGTAGCAAAATTTACAAACTTGCCACACTGACCATTTTGGGGGATGGAGGGTAGCAGAATTTACAAACTCCGCCAAACATGGGGAGGGAGGGTAGCAGAATTTACAAACTTGCCAGAATGGAAGTTGTATTGCACGATTAGGTGTCGTTTTGCCGTTCAGGAAGTTTCAAAAAAACTGCTACCCTCAATCCCCTTTTTGCGTACCGTTTTGCCGTTCAGGAAGTTTCAAAAAACTGCTACCCTCCATCCACCACCACTGCAACTCGCCACACCAAAACTCACCGCCACACGCAACTGAAACGCCCCAAACCTGCACCACAAACCGCACGCCCGCGCAATTTTCGCCACACGGCTACCCAACTGTGATGCCCCGCAAAAATCGCTGCACACGCGGCAAAATTCGCTACCCCCCCCCTCCGCAGCCCTTGAAATTCGATGCGTCCACAGTCCATGCGGCGCGTGACCTGCTGCCCGTCACCCAAAATTTACCCTTTAATGGAGGAACCATGCCGTAACGTTTACCTACTCAACACGACCTCTTAACGGAGGTTTTTTTATGTCCAAAATAAAGGAATTACCTTATGAATTATTTATCTCTCAAAGCCGCTACCGCCGAAAAGATCGGCAAAGTACCAAACACCGTTAGCTATCGAATCCTTTGTGACGAAGCCAAACAACTGTTATTTGTCACTATCACAGGCAACAGCGATGGCGGTCACTTCTCCAACGA
>BJHG01000053.1 GCA_014191975.1 Methylococcaceae bacterium
ATAAACTTTTAACAACGCTTGTTCTTTAAACTCTGAAGTATATCTTTTTGTATAAACTCTCATCTCAATTCTCAAATATTATTTAATAAAAATATTTGAGGCGACAACTATCCTGATTCAGGGGGGTAGTAACATCTTTCATCAACAATAATTATGACCCTTCTTTGCAAGTGAAAAATAAGGCTATTTTAAGGCAAACGAAAATGCAATTTCCCAAAAACATTCATTCTAAAAAAGAGCTACGCGGAACAACTAAAAACGATTTTAGAAAAAATTGTTAATGACCAAAACGGCATAATTTTGTATAGTTGCCACAGATTTTTAACAACGGGATGCGTTTTAGGCGAATCCCGTTTTGCACATTAGAAGGAAATGATTCCGATGAGTTCCGCACAATTAGTATTAGAAGATGGTACCCTATTTAACGGCGTATCCATAGGCGTAGGGGGTTGTAGCGTTGGCGAAGTTGTTTTTAATACCGCAATGACGGGCTATCAAGAAATTTTAAGCGATCCGTCTTACGCGCAACAAATTGTCACATTAACTTATCCACACATCGGCAACGTGGGCACAACAGACGAAGATCAAGAATCTCACGGCGTTTTTGTGAGTGGTTTTGTGATTCGTGATTTGCCATTATTGACCAGTAATTGGCGCAGTGAAAAAACGTTGCAGCAATATCTTATTGACAATAATGTAGTGGCGATTGCTGACATCGACACCCGAAAATTAACGCGCATTTTGCGTGATAAAGGTGCACAACGCGGCTGTATTATTGCGGGCGACGAAGCCACAATGGAACATGCGCACGCTGCTATTGCTGGGTTTTCTGGTTTGAAAGGATTGGATTTAGCGAAAGAAGTCACGACCGATGAAACTTACGAATGGACGGAAAACATTTGGGATTTGCAAAAGGGTTATGTTCAAGCTGAAAACTTAACGAAGCACGTTGTGGCTTATGATTTTGGCGTGAAACGAAACATTTTACGTTTGTTGGCAAATCGTGGTTGTCGCGTTACGGTTGTTCCAGCAAAAACAACCGCCGCCGAAGTGTTAGCGTTAAAACCAGACGGCGTATTTTTATCAAATGGCCCTGGCGATCCAGAACCGTGTGATTACGCAATCGAAGCAATTAAAATCATTTTGGAAACGAAAATCCCCGTTTTTGGTATTTGTTTAGGGCATCAATTATTGGCGTTGGCGAGTGGCGCAAAAACGGAAAAAATGAAATTCGGTCATCATGGCGCAAATCATCCTGTTCAAGAAATTACTACGGGTCGGGTAATGATTAGCAGTCAAAATCACGGTTTCGCGGTGAATGAAGCGAGTTTGCCCGAGAATGTTATTGCTACTTATCGGTCATTATTCGATGGCAGTTTGCAAGGAATTAAACGCACCGATTGCCCCGCGTTTAGTTTTCAAGGTCATCCCGAAGCCAGTCCTGGCTCGAACGATGTCGAAGCGTTATTTGATGAGTTTATTGCGTTGATGAATGCGCGTTAGTTCAATTTCCCCTTTCATGCAGCATTAAAAATACGAGCCTCATAGAAAAATATGCCAAAAAGAACCGACATAAAATCCATTTTATTATTAGGCGCGGGGCCAATCGTTATTGGTCAAGCATGTGAATTCGACTACTCAGGCACGCAAGCCTGCAAAGCTTTACGCGAAGAAGGTTATCGCGTAATTTTGGTCAATTCCAATCCCGCCACGATTATGACCGACCCCGAAATGGCGGACGCGATTTATATCGAACCGATTGATTGGCAAACCGTCGAAAAAATCATTGCCAAAGAACGTCCCGACGCGATTTTGCCAACGATGGGCGGACAAACCGCGTTGAATTGTGCGTTAGATTTAGACAAACACGGCGTGCTGGCAAAATACAACGTCGAAATGATTGGTGCGTCGAAAGAAGCGATTAACAAAGCCGAAGACCGTCAACTTTTCAATGACGCGATGAAAAAAATTGGTTTGGAAGTCGCCAAATCCAAAACCGTTCACACGATGGAAGAAGCGTTATCCGCGCAAAAAGAAGTCGGTTATCCAACCGTGATTCGTCCGTCTTTCACGATGGGTGGAAGTGGTGGTGGCATCGCGTACAACAAAGAAGAATTCATCGAAATTTGCGAACGCGGGTTGTATTTATCGCCAACCAATGAATTGTTAATCGAAGAATCGGTACTCGGTTGGAAAGAGTACGAAATGGAAGTTGTCCGCGATACGAAAGACAATTGCATCATCGTTTGTTCGATTGAAAATTTTGATCCGATGGGCGTTCACACGGGCGATTCGATTACGGTTGCTCCCGCGCAAACGTTGACCGACAAAGAATATCAAATTATGCGGAATGTGTCGCTGGCAATTTTACGTGAAATTGGCGTGGATACCGGCGGATCAAACGTTCAAGTTGCCATCAATCCTGTTGATGGGCGCATGATTATTATCGAAATGAATCCGCGCGTGTCACGTTCGTCAGCGTTAGCATCGAAAGCCACAGGTTTTCCGATTGCAAAAGTCGCGGCGAAATTAGCGGTGGGTTTTACGCTTGATGAATTACAAAACGAAATTACGGGCGGCAAAACGCCAGCTTCATTTGAACCGTCAATTGATTACGTTGTCGTTAAAGTGCCGCGTTTCACCTTTGAAAAATTCCCCCAAGCTGACGACCGTTTAACCACGCAAATGAAATCCGTCGGCGAAGTGATGGCGATTGGACGGACATTTCAAGAATCGTTGCAAAAAGCGTTGCGCGGTTTAGAAATCGGCATCAGCGGGCTAGACGAAATCACCGATTTAACGGCTGACGACGCAGGCGACAAAATGCGTCGTGAAATGCGTCATCCAGGCCCTGATAGATTATTGTACGTTGCCGATGCGTTCCGTAGCGGCATGACGATTGCGGAAGTGCATGATTCCAGCAAAATTGATCCGTGGTTTTTGGCGCAAATTGAAGATTTAATTTTGACTGAAAAATCACTTTCGACAAAAACGCTTTCAACGTTAAAAGCAGGCGAATTATACAAACTGAAACGCAAAGGATTTTCCGATTTACGTTTGGCAAAATTGCTCGATGCGTCTGAAACTGAAGTCCGAAACATTCGCCACAAACAAAACATTCGTCCCGTTTATAAACGCATTGATTCGTGTGCGGCAGAATTTTCGTCTGACACGGCTTATTTATATTCAACGTATGAAGAAGAATGTGAAGCGCGAGTTTCCGACAAAGAAAAAATCATCATTTTAGGTGGCGGTCCAAATCGAATTGGACAAGGCATTGAGTTCGATTATTGCTGCGTTCATGCGGCATTGGCGTTGCGCGAAGACGGTTACGAAACCATTATGGTGAACTGTAATCCTGAAACCGTTTCGACCGATTTTGATACGTCCGACCGTTTATATTTTGAATCGTTGACGCTTGAAGACGTGTTGGAAATCGTTCATATTGAAAAACCCAAAGGTGTCATCGTTCAATATGGCGGACAAACGCCGTTGAAATTGGCGCGTGCGTTAGAAGCGGCAGGCGTTCCGATTATTGGCACGTCGCCCGATTCGATTGATTTAGCGGAGGACCGTGAACGTTTCCAGAAATTGTTGGAACGCATTGGCTTGAAACAACCACCGAATGCCACTGCACGTTCGACAGAACAAGCGATTAACGCCGCAAAAGAATTAGGTTATCCGCTAGTTGTTCGTCCATCTTATGTTTTGGGCGGCCGGGCAATGGAAATCGTGTTTAACGAAGAAGGTTTACAACGCTACATGAAAGAAGCCGTGAGCGTTTCTAACGATTCGCCCGTTTTACTCGACCGCTTTTTAGATGATGCGGTGGAAATGGACGTTGATGCAATTTATGACGGTGAGCGTGTTTTGATTGGCGGTTTGATGGAACACATTGAGCAAGCAGGCGTACATTCTGGCGATTCAGCGTGTTCGCTGCCGCCGTATGATTTAGCTCCTGCGTTGCAAGATAAATTGCGTGAACAAGTCGCTAAAATGGCGGAAGCTCTTGGCGTTCGTGGTTTGATGAATACGCAGTTTGCAATTCAAGGCGAAGATATTTACGTTTTAGAAGTAAATCCTAGAGCGTCACGCACTGCGCCATTTGTATCAAAAGCCACAGGTTATCCGTTGGCGAAAATTGCTGCTCGCGTCATGGTTGGACAAACGCTTGAACAACAAGGCATTACCGAAGAACGTATTCCGAATTATTTTTCGGTTAAAGAAGCGGTTTTTCCATTCGTGAAATTCCCTGGTGTTGATCCATTGCTCGGCCCTGAAATGAAATCGACTGGCGAAGTCATGGGCGTGGGCAAAACGTTCGGCGAAGCGTTTGCGAAATCACAACGTGCGGCGGGTGTTGATTTAAGTCACAGCGGCAAAGTGTTGATTAGTATTCGCGATAAAGACAAAGCAAAATTACCAGAAATTGCGCGAATGTTGGTTGAAAAAGAATATAAAATCGTCGCAACGAGTGGAACAGCTAAATTTTTAAAAGAGGCTGGCTTTCCGTGTGAACTCGTTTATAAAGTAAATGAAGGTCGTCCGAACACTGTGGACATGATTAAAAACGAGCAGATTCAATTGATTATTAACACGACCGAAGGTAAAAAAGCGATTTCGGATTCATTCACGATGCGTCGCGAAGCCTTGCAACATCGTGTCACTTATTACACCACGATGGCGGGTGCGAGAGCCGTTTGTTTTGCGCTGGGTGAACTCGATGCAGGCGATGTGAATTGCTTGCAAGATTTGCATAAAAGCCTGATTTAATAAAAAATTGGAAGCGCCAATTTATTCGCGCTTCCAAACAACAAATTGGAAATAAAAATGAGCAAAGTCCCCCTCACCGTGAAAGGTGCAGAAAAATTACGCGCTGAATTAGATGAATTGAAAATGGTTGTCCGACCACGGATTATCAATGCCATTTCTGAAGCACGAGCGCATGGTGATTTAAAAGAAAATGCCGAATATCATGCCGCCAAAGAGCAACAAAGTTTTGCCGAAGGACGGATTGGCGAAATCGAAGGTAAATTAGCGAATGCACAAATTATTGATGTCACCAAAGTCGATGCAAATGGCAAAGTGATTTTCGGTGCAACGGTTGAACTTGAAGATTTGAAATCAGAAAAGCGGATAATTTATCAAATTGTTGGTGAAGATGAAGCCAGTATTAAAGATGGTCGTATTTCAGTAGGTTCACCATTTGCGCGTGCACTGATTGGTAAAGAAGCCGAAGATGTTGTGGTGGTTAAAGCACCCGCTGGCGACGTGGAATATGAAATTATTTCAATTCAATATATTTGAACTTTTAAAAGGTCAAAAATAAAACACCACTTTTTGACCTTTAAATTGTTTTTCTTATTTTTTTGGATTCAAACGGTAAATGACAATAATTTGTCCGATAGATTGAACTAATTCAGCTTTTGTCGAAGTGCAAATTTCGTCACAAATCGTTTTACGTGCATCACGTTCAGCACGAATTTTCACTTTAATCAATTCATGAATATCCAGTGCGGATTCAATTTCCGCTAAAACTGCTGCTGTTAAACCCGCATTACCAATCATCACGACGGGGTTTAAATGATGCGCGTCTGATTTGAATTTTTTCTTTTTTACAGCATCCATAGATTTCTTTTACTCTTAAAAGGCTTGATAAAGCTCAATTCTACACTAAAAATGGCGCGTTATGGCACGAACTAAAAGTAGTACACAATGGATGCAAGAGCATTTCGATGATGAATACGTCAAGATGGCAAAAGTACACGGTTATCGCTCGCGTGCCGTTTTCAAACTTAAAGAAATACATGAAAAAGATAAATTGATAAAAACAGGCATGAATATCGTCGATTTGGGAGCAGCGCCAGGCGGTTGGTCGCAATTTGTACGGCAATTGCTCGGTAAAAATGGACGATTGGTGGCGTTAGATATTTTACCAATGGAACCTATTGAGGGTGTAGATATGATTATTGGTGACTTTCGTGAAGAATTGGTTTTGAATGAACTTTATGCTGTTTTAAATAATGCACCAATTAACTTGGTTTTATCCGATATGGCTCCAAATATGAGTGGTAATAAAAATACTGACCAAGCACGAGCAATCTATTTATGTGAATTAGCCTTGGATACAGCTAAAGCTGTTTTGGCAAAAAATGGCACATTTTTAGTAAAAGTTTTTCAAGGTGAAGGTTTTGAAGCCTATTTTAAAGAGGTGCAGCAAGTCTTCACGACAGTAATCATTCGTAAACCAAAGGCTTCTCGCCCACGGAGTAATGAAGTTTATATTTTGGCAAAAGACTATAAGTCATAAAATTGTAAAAAATCATCGAGTGAAAATAAATTACCGATATAATCAATCAAGAATTTGAAATTAAGAGTTTTAAAAATAATATGATAAAAAATATACTGGTTTGGGGTGCCATCTCTATGTTGTTGATGTCACTGTTCAATAATTTTGGCGGCACACAGCAAAATGACCGTGTTGATTCGGGATTGTCTTATTCGCAATTCATCGATTCAGTGAAAGCGGGTCAAGTTCAACAAGTCGTCATTGATGATAATTCGATAAAAGGTAAGTTGCAAAACGGACAGATTTTCAAAACCTATGCGCCAAATGACGGGCATTTAGTTGATGATTTGCTTGCCAATAACGTTGATATAAAAGTCGCCGCACCTGAACAACCCACTATGTTGATGCAATTATTGGTTTCATTCGGACCAATGCTTTTATTGATTGGTGTTTGGGTATTTTTCATGCGTCAAATGAACGGTGGCATGCCAGGTGGTAAAAATCCTATGAGTTTCGGCAAAAGCAAAGCGCGAATGCTCGAAGAAGATCAAATCAAAGTTACGTTTGTCGATGTTGCAGGTTGTGACGAAGCAAAAGAAGAAGTTGAAGAAATGGTCGATTTTTTACGTGATCCTGCAAAATACCAAAAATTGGGTGGAAAAATTCCACGTGGCGCGTTAATGATTGGTCCACCAGGAACAGGTAAAACGCTTTTAGCACGTGCTATTGCAGGCGAGGCAAAAGTACCATTTTTTACCATTTCGGGTTCAGATTTTGTTGAAATGTTTGTCGGTGTCGGCGCGTCACGGGTTCGTGATATGTTTGAAACAGCCAAAAAACACGCGCCTTGCATTATTTTTATCGACGAAATCGACGCAGTTGGTCGCCAACGTGGCGCAGGTTTAGGCGGTGGAAATGACGAGCGTGAACAAACGTTAAATCAATTACTTGTTGAAATGGACGGTTTTGAAGGCAACGAAGGCATTATTGTCATTGCGGCAACCAACCGCCCAGACGTTTTGGATAAAGCGTTGTTGCGTCCAGGCCGTTTCGACAGACAAGTCACTGTTGGCTTACCAGATGTTCGTGGACGTGAACAAATTTTAGGTGTTCATATCAAAAAAGTTCCGACCTCAGACGATGTTGAAGTGAAATATATCGCACAAGGAACACCCGGTTTTTCAGGTGCAGATTTAGCAAATTTGATTAACGAAGCTGCCTTATTTGCGGCACGTATGAATAAACGTGTTGTGAGCATGAATGATTTAGAAAAAGCTAAAGATAAAATCATTATGGGCGCAGAACGTCATTCGTTGGTTATGAATCCAGCTGAAAAAGAAATGACAGCATATCACGAAGCAGGGCATGCGATTGTCGGGCGTTTAGTACCTGAACACGATCCTGTTTATAAAGTGAGCATTATGCCGCGTGGTCGAGCATTAGGTGTGACGATGTTTTTGCCGGAACGTGATTCGTACAGTGCAAGCAAGCAAAAATTGGACAGTATGATTTCGAGTTTGTATGGTGGGCGTATCGCAGAAGAGCTTATTTATGGTGCAGAACTTGTCAGTACAGGCGCATCAAATGACATTGAACGCGCAACAGAATTAGCACGAAATATGGTCACGAAATGGGGTTTTTCAGCACGATTAGGTCCACTTTCATATAGTGAAGAAGAAGGTGAAGTTTTTTTAGGGCGTTCTGTTACGCGCCATAAAACCGTTGCCGAAGAAACTTCACACAGTATTGACGAAGAAATTCGTACATTTATTGATCGTAATTACACGCGTGCTGAATCGATTCTAAATGCAAATATTGATATTTTGCATACAATGGCCGCCGCGTTAATGAAATACGAAACCATTGATAAAGATATGATTGATGATTTAATGGAACGCAAAGAAACTGTACGTGAACCTGCGGGATGGAATGATCCAAAACCACCGAAACGCGGTTTACATGTAATTATTGATGATTTAATTCCTGACAACATTGTGCAACTTGGCAAACCTGTCGAACCTGTCGAACAAATATAATCGTTTTAAATTCATAAAAGGAGAAACGCTATGCGTTTCTCCTTTTTTTATCCTAAATTTTTGAGGTAAAGTGTCATGACAAAAAAATATTTTGGCACAGACGGTATTCGCGGCAAAGTCGGCACGCCACCGATTACACCTGATTTCGTTTTAAAACTTGGTTGGGCGGCAGGACAAGTTTTTGCAAATGAAGAGCATAACTTTGTTTTGGTTGGCAAAGATACACGTATTTCTGGTTACATGTTTGAATCAGCTTTAGAAGCGGGTTTAACAGCTGCTGGGGTAGGCACACGCTTAGTTGGACCTATGCCAACACCTGCCATTGCGTATTTAACACGAACACTACACGCAAAAGCTGGCATTGTAATTAGCGCGTCGCACAATCCATTTTATGATAATGGAATTAAGTTTTTTTCTGCGCAAGGTACGAAACTGCCTGATGACATGGAGCGTAAAATTGAAGCTTATTTAGAATTGCCGATTACGACTGTAGATTCATCAAAATTAGGCAAAGCAAAACGTGTTGTAGATGCGTCTGGGCGTTACATTGAATTTTGCAAAGCCAGTGTACCGACTGGAATGACGTTCGACGGCATGAAAATCGTGGTGGATTGTGCAAATGGCGCGACTTATCACGTTGCACCGCACGTTTTTACTGAGTTAGGTGCAAATGTTATTACCATTGGCGCAGAGCCAGATGGTTTGAATATTAACGAAGGTTTTGGCGCGACAAGTCCAGAAAATTTGCAAAAAATGGTTTTAGAGCAGAATGCTGATTTTGGTATCGCGCTCGATGGGGATGGTGATCGTGTCATCATGGTTGATCATAAAGGTGAATTGGTTGATGGTGACGAGTTAATTTACATCATTGCAAAAGCACGTTTGAAAGCAGGTTTATTAAGCGGACCAGTCGTTGGCACGTTGATGACGAATTTGGGTATGGAATTGGCGTTGAAAGGCTTAAACGTGCCGTTATTACGTGCGAATGTGGGTGATCGCTATGTAATTGAATTATTGACAAAGAATAACGGAATGTTAGGTGGGGAAAATTCTGGACATATTATTTGCCTAGATAAAACAACAACAGGTGATGGCATTATTGCCGCTTTACAAGTTATTGCAGAAATGCAAAAGACTGGGCTTTCATTGCATGATTTGAAGTCCGGAATGCAGAAATATCCACAAGTGTTAATCAATGTTCGCACTGCTCAAAAAGTCGATTTAAATCACGATGGTATTCAAAATGCAGTTCTTGCTGTCGAGCAAGCATTAGGCAATGAAGGTCGGGTTTTGTTACGCGCATCAGGAACAGAATCGTTAATTCGCGTTATGGTTGAGGGGCGTGATTTTGCGACAGTTGAACGTCATGCAAAACAATTAGCGGAAGATGTGCGACTGACAATCGTTGCTTGAATAAAGCGCCTTAAAACGCTATGATATGTGTCAATTAGCCGCTTTTGCGGTGTATTTTCGATTTTTAACCGCTTTTTCACGTTTAGCTGGTCTTATGTATCAAGTCATTATTATTATTCATGTTTTATTAGGTTTAGGCGTTGTGGGATTGGTACTTATGCAGCAAGGTAAAGGTGCTGATGCTGGTGCTGGATTCGGATCTGGGTCTTCTGGTTCAGTGTTTGGTGCACAAGGCAATGCTTCTTTCTTGTCACGTTCGACAGCGGTTTTAGCGTCATTATTTTTCTCAACTAGTTTAGGTTTAGCAGTTATGAATAGCCAACAATCAGACTCAGTAGCGAAAGATTTAATCATCAACCCAACAAAAGTGGAGCAAGACGTACCCGTTGCGAAACCTGTTTCTGCTGAAATTCCTGTTGAAAATACAAAATAAAATTTATTAAGCCGACGTGGTGAAATTGGTAGACACGCCATCTTGAGGGGGTGGTGACTTAGGTTATGCTGGTTCGAGTCCAGTCGTCGGCACCAAACAGGCATCTAGCAAGGTGCAAAGAAGTCCAGAACCCCGCAAGTTTTCTAACTTAGCGGTTTTTTTTATTGTCTTGTAGAGGCGTTGGTGCATTAACAACCAAAGATGCACTTTGATATAGAGCGCCTAATTTGTTCCCACTTTATCTAGGCGGTGAATGTCATATTTTGATTTCATTACTAGCGCATAACTCAAGTGTTCAAACGGGCGAAAAATAATGAGTTTCCCTGAAATTTCATCTGGCAAATCTATTTCATCAGCGTTGTCTTTTACAGGGTCAATAATATGCTTTCCTTTTTGATAGATAGTTAATTCATGTCCAATAATTAAGCCATCTGCGCTACCTTTATCAATAACCACAACGCTATATAAACCAATTAGCGTCATGCCGTCTTTTACACCAATAATATGACCACTAATAATTTTTCCAGGTGGTTTTGGAAAATAGTTCACTATATTTTCAGCATCAGGATTTGGCATAATTCGATCTCCTTGCAGAATTTCGTTAGTGCTTTTTGTGATAATTATAGTGGCAGGATCACTATTATTTCCCATCGTTGCAGAGGCAATATATTTCGCTTCATACCCTAAAACTGCATTCGTATCAGCATCACGATAAATTTCACCCGCGCGATAAATGATGTAAGTCTTGGCGGCCATTTCATCGGTCAAGCCTTTCACATAAACTTTATCACCTGTCCCTGCCATTAAATTTCCGCCATGAAAACCTACAACATAAGGCGCCTCGTCTAATTCTTCTTCAGTTACTACTTTTGGTGAGGATAAAAATGTGGCGATACGTGCATGTGGAATGAAGTTAATAGGTTTTTGAATCTCGCTTTCACGCGCACAGGGCAAAACTTTATTGTTGTTATCGAGTAGAAAATTTTTTCGTCCTTTTTCGTACTCGTTTGGCTTTAGCACACACGGTTTATCTGTTTGTGCAATTTGTAATACTTGTGGAGGTGATAAACTTAATTGTGGTTTGCCATTTACCACACTGAAAAAAAGCGTGTCGTTTGGATAAATTAAATGTGGATTTTTGATTTGCGGATTATTTTCCCACAGTGCTTTCCATTGCCAAGGATGCTGTAAGAATCTCCCTGAAATATCCCAAAGTGTGTCGTTCTTCATGACGGTATATTTTTCGGGGTGAATCGGATTTAAAACGATTTCATCTGCATTTCCAATCGTCAAATTACAGCAGTTTAGCAATAAACTAATCAAAAAATGGCAGGATATAGAACGTGTATTTTTCATGTATGACAACAAAGTTAGTGTGATTTCGGATAGAATTCATGTTTATTTACATTTTCAACATTATAGAGGAGAGTGCTTTGAGTATTCTAACGATTCTGGAATTTCCAGATGAACGACTGCGTAAAATCGCAAAGCCAGTAAAAAGCATAGACAGCAGCATTCAAAAACTAATCGACGATATGCTAGAAACGATGTATTACAATGGCGGTATTGGTTTAGCAGCGACGCAGGTAAATGTACATTTACGCCTTTTAGTCATTGATACCAGTGAAGAAAAAGATGCGCCAATATGCTTAATGAATCCTGAGATCATTCATAAAGACGGCGAATTTGAATATAAAGAAGGTTGTTTGTCTGTGCCAGAAAGTTATGAAAAAATCGTTCGACCTAGTCATATAATCGTCAAAGGGTTAGACCGAAACGGTGTAGAAACTGAAATCGAAGCAAATGATTTGCTTTCAACATGTATTCAACATGAAATAGACCATTTGGACGGCAAATTATTTGTTGATTATTTGTCGCCATTGAAACGCCAACGCATTAAAACAAAATTAGAGAAAATGCACCGTTTGGAAGGCAAAGAATGAAAATTATTTTTGCTGGGACACCTGAGTTTGCAGTACCGAGCTTACAGAAATTGATTGATTTAGGTCATGACATTTGTGCGGTTTATACCCAACCAGATAGACCTGCTGGACGTGGTCAACATTTACAACTATCACCAGTGAAAGTGTTGGCGTTAAAACATAAGATTCCAGTTTTACAGCCACTGACATTAAAAACAGACCAGGAATTTCAACTATTTCAAAATTTCAATGCAGATTTAATGGTTGTTGTCGCTTATGGAATGATGTTACCTCAAATTGTTTTGGATGCACCACGATTAGGCTGCATCAATGGACACGGTTCATTATTACCGCGTTGGCGTGGTGCTGCACCGATTCAACGTGCAATCATTGAAGGTGATGAAGAAACAGGTGTGACGATTATGCAAATCGTCAAAAAATTGGATGCAGGTGATATGTTGCACAAAGAGATTTATACAATTAAACACACAGATACGTCGGCAATCGTTCTCGATGAATTAGCAAAACTAAGCGCAATCGGTTTACAAAAAGTGTTGCCTCAAATCGAAAAGGGTACTTTACACGCGGAACCTCAAGATGAGAGATTCGTGACGTATGCAATAAAACTTAGCAAAGACGAAACCATGATTGATTGGACACAATCCACAGACACGTTAGTGCGAAAAATTCATGGTTTAAATCCATGGCCTGTCGCGCAAACGATTTATAACGGTTTGACAATGAAAATTTGGAACGCCGAAATGCTAGACGAAAAAACGAACTTAAACCCAGGTCAAGCGCGTTGCACACATAAAAATTTAGATGTTTCGACAGGCAATGGTTTTATCCGAATTCATGAATTACAAATGCCGAATGGTAAACGCATGAGTGCAACTGCATTTTTAGCCTCGCATAATTTGAATGGTGTGTCCCTTGGGTAGGTTTTGCCATTAAAGATTTTTATTCTTGATTCACGAAAATCAATTTCGACATATCAAAACCTAAGTCATTGGCTTTTTTGATGAGTGTGTTTTTTAAGGTGTCATCAATTTTTTTGTCTTTTGACAAAATCCAAAAATAGGATTTATCATAACCTGAAACCAGCGAATAACGATAATTTTCATCTAAATCAAATATGATGTAAGAACTGTAAAATGGTTCAAAAAAAGACACTTTCAAATGTGCGATAGTTGGTGAATTAACAAAATATGCCTTTCCTTCTACTTCTTTCCATTCTTGATTTTCAGGGGAATACCCACGATTAATGACTTTAACAGAGTTATCGTTACGCAAACTGTATTCCGCATTAACGTTCGTTAAACCGCGTTCGAATGAATGATCTAAGCGTGCAATTTCGTACCATTGCCCCAAATAATTATCTATTTTGAAATTAACTACTGGTTTTACATTTTCTGGAATACCTACACAACCTGCCAACAAGACTACTGAAATTAGAGTAATTTTTTTTAAAAACATTTTTATTCCCTTGTGTTTTTAGTCGCATTGTAGCGAAGATAAAAAGTTAATTGAACTTTCTATCTGTTTCATTGTCGTTGGTGACTGTATAAAATCTGCTAATAACGACATCTTAATTTTATAGAAATAAGCATACTTCAAAAATGTATTCTTGATTAGTTTATAGCAATCATAAAACGCGTATTAAATTTAATTTTGGCTGGAAAATAATAACTGATGTTACGCAGTGACAAAAAAAGGATAGAGATTACAATTCAATTTTTGAAACAAGAAAATGAAACATCTCGAACTGTATAGCGATTATTTGATTTGTAATGCGGCAGGTTATGCGACGGCGACAGGATTATCAGCCATGATTGATGGTGATGTAAGTCACGATCAAATCACTCGTTTCCTATCCGCGCAAAAAAAAGTTCAAAAGAACTGTGGTTAAAAGTGAAATCAG
>BJHG01000054.1 GCA_014191975.1 Methylococcaceae bacterium
GACTCGAATTAACTGACAATTTAAAAATTGCCGTATGTGTTCTTTTGTCGATTATTTTTTACCACTCATAACCAGCAAAAGCACCCACACAAATTATTTTGATTTAAATTTTTAAAGAGCTTTTTCGCTGCGTTTCTGCAGCTGATTCCGTGTATTCTACAGCCTTTAAGAATTGTGTCAACTAAAAATTGAATTTTTAGCTTATCTGCCGATAAACGGTCTTCGGCTCAAATTAAACATAAAGGTCATTTATCGTACCATTATGTTTTTAATGGCGACTTTCAGCTGGAGCGCTTGAATCCAAAATAATATCTAAATCCCCATAGCCCAAGCGACGATGGAACATTTCAAGCAATAATGCCCAACTCTGCAATGCAAGCGCTGGATCATAACGCGGACCTTCATCACGCATGAAAGCGTGTTGTCCATTGAATTCGTGCCAAGTGAATTTTGCACCAACTTCTTCTAATCGTGCTTTAAGCAAATTACGACCTTCAAGCGGAACGTGAGGATCTTGACGCCCCCAAATATGCAAAAGCTCACCTTTAATCTCGCCAGCGCGATCAAGTGAATTGTCGTTTGTACCTAAACCTAAACCTTTTTTATGAATGTCGGTCGCGTAAAAACAAGTCGTTGCTAAAACATCTGAATTCATCGCAGCGCGGAACGCTAAATGCCCACCAATGCAAATACCCATTACGCCTAATTTTCCGGTGCAATAATCCAATGTTTTCAAGTAATCCAAAACTGCACGTGCATCGCTATCATAAGACGAAAGCTCTTTGGTAATCTTGTGAGTATTGCCGCGAGTTGTACCTTCTTCATCATAGGCAAGCACAGAACCCAAAGGCTCAAGCTCATGATAAATTTCAGGACAAGCAACTACAAAACCATGTCCAGCGAGCATTGCTGCTGTGCGCCGAATCGGAGCGGTGACTTGGAAGATTTCTGAAAACATCAAAATTCCAGGGTATTTTCCCGGCGCAGCCGGGCGGAAAATATGCGCTCGCATTGTGCCTGTCGGGGTTTCTAAATCTGCAATTTCATTATCTCTAATAATCATTTTTCTTCCTTATTTCAAAATTTTACATTAAAAAATCAATCTACATCAACGGCGGTTTTATCGATAAACACCACCAAATTTTGTAACGCGCGAATACTTGCAACGGGTAAATTCCCACCTGCTCGCCACTGCTTTATGGCATCACGTTTATTTACCCCTTCAATTAGAAAAAAACAACAATGTGTGTTGCTTAATGCTTTCGCACTCAAAGTCACACGTTCTGAAGGTGGTTTTGGTGCGTTATAAACGGTGTGAATCAAATCGTCGATTTCATCATCGTGAACATGATTCGGAAACAAGCTTGCCGTGTGCCCATCTTCGCCCATACCAAGCAAAACCAAATCAAACGGCATGGCCGCTTCCACAATCGAACGATATGTGGCCGCACTTTCTTCAATTCCTAGTTCAGTAGGAATATCGAAAATATGCGCTTTTGGAATGGGAACGTCATTTAAAAACGCATTTGCTGCCATGACGCTATTTCTATCGACATGATCAACAGACAAAACACGCTCATCACCATGATAAATAAACCATTTAGACCAATCTACATCGCTTGTTGCCAGCAAACGATACATTCTTTCAGGTGTTTTGCCACCAGCCAAAACAAGTTTAAATTGCCCACGGGCGGCAATTGCGTCTTTTGCTAACGCTAAGATACGTTTACATACTGCTTGTTCGATTAAATCAGGGATTGCAAATTGCTGCCAATCAACATTATTTTCCATTATTAGACTCTGGTGTTAAAGATGTCCGCCATTTTTGACTTTCTTTATCAAACAATCGACTATCTTCAGGCCCCCATGAACCTGCTGGATAAGTAGCGACATAATCACGCTCACTCGTCCAAGTTTGTAAAATTGGATCCACGATTTTCCACGCCTCCTCGACTTCATCAAAACGTAAAAATAAAGAGCGATCACCTTTTAATACATCGAGTAATAAATCTTCGTAAGCATCAATCGCTTTTTCGTCAGGATTTCTAAAACTTGCGTCGAGTGAGCTGGTGCGGGTTTTCATTTCTAAACCAGGTTCTTTTACGGTCATTTCAATTCGCACGCATTCTTCAGGTTGAATACCAAGCAATACCCAATTTTGACTCATACAATTAATTTCAGTGTCGCGGAAAAAATGTAACGGCGGTTGACGAAAACAAATCGAAATCACTGATTGTGCTTTTTTCATACGTTTTCCTGTTCGTAAATACATTGGAACACCCTGCCAACGCCAATTATCAACATACAATTTCATCGACGCATACGTTTCAGTAATACTTTCCGCAGAAATTCCTGATTCCTGTAAATAACCGTTAACGTGCTCGCCATTCACTGAACCATTCGCATATTGCGCGCGATAAGCATGAGCATGAACTGCCTCTTTTGCAATGGGGCGAATTGATTTTAACACTTTTACTTTTTCATCACGCAACGCTTCAGCTTCCATTGAAGTCGGGGGTTCCATCAAAACCAACGTCAATAATTGCAACAAATGACTCTGCAACATATCGCGCATTGCACCCGAACCATCGTAATAACCACCGCGATCACCAATCCCAATGCTTTCAGAATGCGTGACTTGAATATGATCAATGTAATGACGATTCCAAAGTGGTTCGAGCATCACGTTTGCAAATCGGAATACCGATACATTTTGAACGGTTCCTTTTCCCAAATAATGATCAATACGATAAATTTGGACTTCGCTTAAATAATGCGAAATTCGTTTCTGTAATGCTTGTGCGCTTTCTAAATCGTAGCCAAATGGTTTTTCAATGACAACACGTTTCCAACCGAACGACTCATCAAATAATTTGTTTTTGCTGAGTTGCTCCATCACGTTTCCAAAATCAGACGGACTAATTGACAAATAAAACGCGGTATTTGGTGAGAATTGTGGTTGCTCAAGCGTAGTTGCAAGTGCTCTGTAGCATTCAGGCTGCTGCAAATCACCAAAGTGATAATGTAAACGTGTCGCAAATTTCTCAAAAGCGGATTCGTCAAACGCCTCTTTAATTTTGGTTTGAATCATTTCTTTAACTTCGGCAAGCCATTTTTCTTGCGTCCATTCACGACGACCGATAGCGAGAATGTTCGTACCTTCAGGTAACTGTCCAGCAACGTCCAAATTATAAAATGCAGGCATCAATTTTATGCGTGACAAATTACCAGTCGCACCAAAAATAACATAAGTACAGGCTTCAGTAGCCATGAGCACCTCCAAAAATTAAAAATAAAATTTCAAAAAAACGCCGTCACATTAAAAACGTAACAGCGAATTTTTCCGCAAACCGAAATTAAACGTTATACGTAGTAGCCGAAACGTTGCCGCCCTCACCAATCCAATCGGTATGAAAGAACTCACCGCGTGGTTTATCGATGCGTTCGTAAGTGTGTGAACCAAAATAATCACGTTGCGCTTGTAATAAATTCGCAGGTAATTTTTCAGTTCTGTAACCATCAAAATAGGCTAATGCAGATGAGAAAGTCGGTGTTGGAATGCCTAGTTGGATTCCTAAAATTACTGCTTTCCGCCAGCCCACTTCCGAGGTTTTCATAACGTTTGCAAAAAAGTCATCAAACAATAAATTTCTCAATTCATGATTATTGCTGTAAGCCTGTTTGATATTTGTTAAGAATTTGCTGCGAATAATACAACCGCCGCGCCACATCAACGCAATGTCACCGTAATTAAGCGCGAATTTATATTCGCGCGAAGCCTCACGCATTAAACGAAAACCTTGTGCGTAAGAAATCACTTTTGCCGCATAAAGCGCGTCATAAATGGCGTTAATCATTTCTTGTTTATCGCCTCTACCGCCAAATGAAGCGACGGCTCTTTTTGGCAAAATTTTTGCCGCTTGTACACGCTCCGATTTTTGCCACGATAAACAACGTGCAAATACCGCCTCTCCAATCAATGTTAATGGTATACCTAATTCTAATGCGTCAATCCCCGTCCATTTACCCGTGCCTTTTTGTCCAGCCGTGTCTAAAATTTTGGTCAAAAGTGGCGAGCCATCTTCATCTTTATATCCCAAAATATCAGCGGTAATTTCCATCAAATACGAACCTAATTCGCCTTTGTTCCATTCGATGAAAATGTCACGAATTTCGTCAATACTTAATCCTAATCCTTCTGAAAGCAATTGATACGCTTCACAAATTAACTGCATATCGCCGTATTCGATACCATTGTGAACCATTTTGACGTAATGCCCTGCACCATTATCGCCAACCCAATGACAGCAAGGTTCACCGTCAACTTTTGCGCTAATCGCTTGAAAAATGGGTTTAACGGTTGCCCAAGCCGCACGGCTTCCACCCGGCATCATTGACGCACCATAATGTGCGCCTTCTTCGCCACCCGAAACACCCATGCCAATAAAGTTCAGCCCTTTTTCAGCCAACGCCGCGACACGGCGATTGGTGTCGGTGTAAAGTGAATTTCCACCATCAACAATAATGTCGCCTTCTGAAAGTAACGGCACCAATTTGTCGATATAAAAATCAACCACGTCGCCGGCTCTTACCATCATAAATACAACGCGCGGCGTTTGAAGGTTATCCACTAATTCTTGCAATGAATTGGTGCTAATTATTGCCGCATTTTCAATTGCCGCTGTATTTTCCGCTTCGGCTTCAACAAACGAATTTGCAACGCCTTCTGTATATTCATAAACCGCGACTTTGAAACCGTGATCTCGAATGTTGAGAGCCAAGTTTTTGCCCATTACCGCTAAACCCACCATACCAATTTGTGCTTTCATGTAACTTTTTCTCGTGAAGAATGAATTTTTAAATGTTAAACGGTGTAAGTGGTCGCAGAAACGATACCGCCTTGCCCTGTCCAATCGGTGTGGAAGAATTTTCCACGCGGTTGGTCAATACGTTCGTAAGTGTGTGCGCCAAAATAATCGCGTTGTGCTTGCAATAAATTTGCGGGTAATTTCGCACTGCGATAACCATCAAAATATGCTAACGCGGATGAGAAAGTCGGCGTGGCAATTTCTAATTCGATGCCTAACATAACGGTTTTGCGCCAGCCTGCATTGGCTTTTTTCATCGCAGCAACAAAGAAATCATCGAGCAATAAGTTTTCCAAATCTGGTGTTTTGTTATAAGCCTGCTTGATGCTGTTCAAGAATTGGCTGCGAATAATACAGCCGCCACGCCACATCAACGCAATGTCACCATAATTCAATTCGAAACCGTATTCTTTCGACGCTTCACGCATTAAACGAAAACCTTGCGCGTAAGAAATCAGTTTTGCCGCATACAACGCATCACCAATGGCTTGAATCATTATCGCTTTGTCACCTGAAAAAACAGCGTATTCTTTTGGCAAACGTTCCGACGCTCGCACACGTTCCTCTTTTTGCGCCGACAAACAACGTGCAAAAACCGCTTCGCCGATTAACGTTAATGGCATACCTAAATCGAGTGCGTTAATCGCCGTCCATTTACCCGTGCCTTTTTGTCCAGCGGTGTCTAAGATTTTCTCAACTAACGGCGAGCCGTCAGCGTCTTTGTGAGCAAAAATTCCAGTGGTGATTTCAATTAAATACGAACTCAATTCGCCTTGATTCCACTCATTGAAAACCGCGTGCAATTCGTCCGCGTTTAAGCCTAAACCTTCTGACAATAATTGATATGCTTCACAAATCAATTGCATATCGCCATATTCGATGCCGTTGTGAATCATTTTCACATAATGCCCTGCGCCTTTGTCGCCGACCCAATTGCAACACGGTTCGCCGTCCACTTGTGCGCTAATCGCTTGAAAAATGGGTTTTACAGTTTCCCATGCGGCTGGATTTCCACCTGGCATAATCGAAGGACCAGTTCTCGCGCCTTCTTCACCGCCTGAAACACCAGTACCGATAAAGTTCAAACCAACTTCGCTTAATGATGCCGTGCGGCGGTTGGTATCGGTGTACAACGAATTGCCACCGTCAACAATGATGTCGCCTTTCGATAATAATGGAATCAATTTATCGATATATTGATCAACAACATCACCCGCTTTCACCATCAACATGACGATGCGCGGTGTTTGCAAACTTTCAACAAATTCTTCCAACGAATGCGCCCCGACAACATTTGTGCCTTTTGCAGCAGTATTTAAAAACTCATCCACCACGCTGGTGGTGCGATTAAACACCGCAACTTTGAAGCCGTGATCGTTCATGTTGAGAACTAAATTTTGCCCCATTACCGCTAAACCAATTAAACCAATTTGCACTTTCATGTTTGCCTTTTGATGAAATTTAAGAATGTGAATTTTAGCACGTTCAAACGTTAAAAAATTCTTTTGCCGCAGCTACATCATGACGAATTTGAGTTTGCAATTGATCAAGCGAATTAAAGCGCATTTCTTGTCGCAATTTATGCTTGAATTGCACACTAACATAATGTCCATAAATATTTTGATCAAAATTAAACAGATGTGTTTCCAAAATGACTTTGCGATTTCCATCAATTGTAGGGCGAGTGCCTACATTTGCCACACCTTGAAATTCACGATTATCAATACCCGTCATCGTTACCGCAAACACACCGCGAATTGGTGTGTTTCGGCGTAACATTTTGATGTTAGCCGTTGGGAAACCTAGTGTACGACCGATTTTATCACCTTGTGCAACACGCCCACAAATCGAATAATCGTACCCTAAAAGTCGTTGTGCCTCGATTAAATCATCTGCATTCAAAGCATCTCGAATCAACGTACTACTCACCCGCAAGTCAGACAAAAGATAGGAAGTCGATTTTTCAACGGAAAATCTAAATAATTCACCTTGTTCTTTAAGTAGATTAAAATTACCACGGCGCATTTTTCCAAAATGGAAATCGTCACCAATGACTAAATGTTTTACATTCAATTTTTCAACTAAGATTTTTTCAATAAATTGCTCTGGTTCAAGATTAGCTAACGCACGATTGAAACGAACGATTACCACGTTATCAACGGAAAGTTTGTTTAAAGCAAGAATTTTTTCGCGTAAACGCATCAACCGTGACGGGGCATTATCCGCTAAAAAATATTCTAATGGCTGTGGCTCAAATAGCATAATTACAGTCGGTAAATTTAGCTCACGCCCACGCGCTGCGAGCATTTCAATTACTGCCCGATGCCCTAAATGTACGCCGTCAAAATTACCAATTGTTAAAACACAGCCATTTAAAAATGGCGGTGGGTGAGAAAAACCTCGAATTAAACGAATCATGAAAAACTCAAATCAAAAATAATAGTCAAAAAAAAACCCTGTGAGCAAATTCACAGGGTTTTTATCAGCATTCAATAAATGAAATTATTTCATCATTGATTTTTTGAACATACTGTCTAATTTGCTGTTTGTATCTTGTGCGTATTGAGCAGCACGGTTTGCAGCTGATTCAGCAGCAGCAGCGCGTGAAGCAGCATCAGCAGCAGCAGATTGTGCGCTGTTAGCGTCAGCAGATGCTTGAGCAACAGAAGTTTTCAAGCCATCAACTTGTGATTGCAAATGTGCAATATCATTAGTGCTTGCACAACCTACAACTACGCTTGCAACTAAAGCAACCATTGCTAATTTAACGAATTTTTTCATGGGGGTTTCCTTTTTGGATGAGAGTTTAACGAGTTTTTTTACTACAAAAACAGCCTTATAGCTAGGTACAATTCTAACTAGCAAATGCCACATTTTCCAGTTTTATTTTATTTTAACAACCGTACGTGTATCGACTAATTGACTTAAATGATCGATTTGCGAGTTTGTTAATGCAATACAGCCATGCGTCCAATCAAATACTTCATGCACCCTTACATCCGCACTACCTAAGCCATGAATCCCAATTTGCCCACCTAACGGCGTGTCTTGTGGTGGAATCTGCCCCAATTCTTGAGCACGAACAATTCGTTTATATTGCCCTTCATTAATAATTCCTTTATCAAAGGCTTGTTCGGCATCTTGCACCGACGGATACGTCAATCCAAAAAAGCGTTTGAACATGCTTTTATCACCAATCCAACCGATATGATATTCACCGTGTGGCGTAATATTATCACCACGATGCGATTTCAAACCTGCACCACCTCGACCAATTGCAACATGCTCGAGTATTTCAACTGTTTTCTCACCTTTTTTAACTTCGATTTTCTTTTCTTTCGTATCAATCAATAGCCAAACTTCATTTGAACGTATTTCTGTAGCCGCGATAACAGGCACAGCGAATAAACTAAGACACAACAATAAATAAGCGCGTAACATAATTCCCCTACACTAAAGACATATTTCGGTGTATTTCAACACACAACATTTTAATTATTTCCTAGGATTATTATGCACATAAAAACGATACTTACTCAAACTTATCACGACCAAAATCCTGGTACTTCTGGCTTACGGAAAAAAGTTAGCGTGTTTAAGCAACAGCATTATTTAGAAAATTTTGTGCAATCTATTTTTGATGTATTACCGAATTTCCAAGGAAAATCGCTCGTGATTGGTGGTGATGGCCGTTACTTTAACCGTGAAGCGATTCAAATTATTATCAAAATCGCGGCGGCAAATGGTTTTGGTGAATTGATTATTGGGCAAAATGGCATTCTTTCAACACCTGCCGCGTCACATATTATTCGTAAATATGGCGCATTCGGTGGCTTGATTTTGTCAGCAAGCCATAATCCTGCCGGTGAACATGAAGACTTTGGCATTAAATATAACGTCAACAATGGCGGACCCGCTCCAGAAAAAGACACATTAGCCTTTTTTGAACGCAGCAAAGTTCTTGAAAATTACAAGATTGCTGAATTGCCCGAACTCAATTTAGATGAAATCGGCACGCAAGAAATCGATAGTTTAAAAATCACCATCATTGATTCCGTCAATGATTACGAGGAATTGATGCAATCTCTTTTTGATTTCGATTTAATTAAACAAAGTATTCAAAACGGTTTTATTACATTGTCATTTGATGCAATGAGCGCAGTCACTGGAAATTACGCTAAACGCATTTTAGTTGAAATGCTTGGCGCGCCTGAAAGTGCAGTGCAAAATGGCACACCACTCGAAGATTTTGGCGGTCATCATCCCGACCCGAATTTAATTCACGCCCACGAATTAGCAGATTTAATGTTCAGCGAAAATGCGCCGACATTTGGCGCGGCTTCGGATGGTGACGGCGACCGAAACATGATTATGGGCAAGGGTATTTTTGTTACACCGAGCGACAGTTTGGCGATTTTGGCAGCCAATGCGACGTTGATTCCAGCTTATGCCACAGGTTTGAAAGGCGTGGCGCGTTCGATGCCAACCAGTCAAGCCGTTGACCGCGTTGCCGCGAATTACAAAATTCCTTGTTATGAAACGCCGACGGGTTGGAAATTCTTTGGCAATTTGCTCGATGCCGACAAAATCACGCTTTGCGGTGAAGAAAGTTTCGGCACAGGTTCGCAACACGTACGAGAAAAAGATGGACTTTGGGCGGTGTTATTTTGGTTAAATTTGATTGCTCGTCGTCGTCAATCAGTCGAAGAAATTGTGCATGAACATTGGCGAAAATTTGGTCGCGACATTTACAGTCGTCACGATTATGAAGCCGTTGATTCAAAAGTTACGAATGCAATCATGGTGAGTTTGCGTAAACAAATTACGACGTTGGCTGGACAAGTTTTTGGTGATTTTATTGTGAAATATGCCAATGAATTTTGTTATCACGACAGTATTGACGGTTCAACAAGCGCGAATCAGGGCTTTAGAATTGGGTTTGAAAATGGCTCGCGAATTGTATTTCGTTTATCTGGCACAGGGACGGTTGGCGCGACGTTACGAATTTACATCGAACGCTTTGAACCCGATGTGTCGAAACACCATCAGGATCCGCAAATCGCATTATCCGAATTGATTGAGCTTGCTGAACAATTCTGCAAAATTAAACAGCTCACAGGTTTGGCTGAACCAACCGTTATTACTTGATTTAAAAAAAAAGCCAGAACACAAAAATGTTCTGGCTTTTTAGGCTTTACTCGATAACGTTCAAACCACCCATGTAAGACAATAAAACTTCGGGAATATGAATGCGTCCGTCAGCATCTTGGTAATTTTCCATCACCGCAATCAAAGTACGCCCTGCAGCAAGTCCTGAACCATTCAACGTATGCACGAGTTCAGGTTTGCCCGTTTCAGGATTACGCCACCGCGCTTGTAAACGACGTGCTTGGAAATCTCTAAAATTACTGCACGAAGAAATTTCACGATACGCATTTTGACCTGGCAACCACACTTCTAAATCGTACGTTTTACACGAAGAAAACCCAGTATCTCCGGCACATAACAGCATTTTTCGATACGGCAATTTTAATTTTTGCAAAATCATTTCGGCGTGATTTGTTAACTCTTCATGTGCTTGTGCGGAATCTTCAGGTTTAACGATTTGCACGATTTCGACTTTTTCAAATTGATGCTGGCGAATCATGCCACGCACGTCGCGCCCATACGCGCCCGCTTCACTGCGAAAACACGGACTGTGACACACAAATTTCAACGGCAGATTTCTTGCGTCCACAATCACGTCACGCACGATATTTGTCACGGGAACTTCGGCAGTCGGAATTAAATATAAGGCTGGATTTTCGCTGGCTTTAAATAAATCCGCTTCAAATTTCGGTAATTGTCCCGTGCCGCGCAAACTTTCCGCATTCACCAAATACGGGACGTAGGTTTCTTGATAACCATTTTCGCCGCTGTGCGTGTCGAGCATGAATTGAATCAACGCCCGTTGCAACCTCGCCAATTGCCCGTTCAATACCACGAAACGTGAGCCTGTAATTTTTGCACCCAACTCAAAATCCAATAAATTACGTGATGTACCTAAATCGACGTGATCTTTGACTTCAAAATCAAACATTGGCAAGTCACCCCAGCGGCTGATTTCAAGGTTATCGTCTTCGCTTTTGCCCTCAGGAACAGATAAATCCAATAAATTTGGAATGCCTGACATTAACGTATCAAGTTCGTTTTGAATTTCTGATAATTCTGTTTCAGCGGCTTTTAATTCATCACCAAAATTCACCACTTGATCGAGCAACAACTGAACATCTTCACCTTTCGCTTTGGCTTGACCAATCGCTTTCGAACTGGAATTTCGCGCGTTTTGTAATTCTTGGGCTTTGGTTTGCACACTTTTACGACGTGCTTCTAATTCGCTGTAATTTTCAGGATTAAAGGCAAAATTACGTTTTTTTAATTGTTCTGTGACGAATTCTAAATCTGTTCTAAATAAATGTGGATCTAGCATTGAAGAGTTACCCTTTGTAAAAAATTGAAAAATTAAATATGTTTGCCGAGCAATAAACCCAGCCAAATTGAGCCGCTACAAAAAACACTATTAGCAACAAAAAGCCCGACCATGAAATTGGTTTGCGTGTCGAATGTAACGCCATGTTCGATTAAAAATAAAATCAAATACAACCCCGAAAGCGTTAAATATGCACCGATAATTAAAACCAAAAGTGTCGCGCGTTGCTCGACAGGAAGTGCAATTTTTTGCAGCAATAATGCCGCCACAATACCAATCAACAATGCACCAATTGTGTTAATGACCATCATGCCATAAGGAATAGAACTGGTTGGTAAGTGTAAAACACCGTTGCTATATGCAAATAAAAACCGACCACACAATAATCCGAACCATACAGCCATCAAACAACTGCTCACACTAACCGCAATATTCAAACCGGCTTTGCCAATTTGCCCTTGTTCAAGTAAATAAAAGGTTTCTAATGAAAACGTTGAAAATGTCGTAAATGCACCAATGAAACCAACCAAAATTGCGGAACGATAATCTAAGGAAATCGTCACACGTTGCAAAATCAACGATTCACTGAGTAAACCAATTAAAAATGAACCCACTACGTTTACCAATAATGTGCCATAAGGAAAACCCCGCCCAAGCCATTGATATAAACCTGTTGAAACTAAGAAACGCATTACTGCACCAAACGCCCCGCCCAATGCAATGACGATAAGCTGATTCATTTTTAAAACGGTTTTATGAAATGTTCACGGTAATAACGTAGCTCTTCAATCGATTCGATAATGTCGTCAAGTGCTTGGTGAGTCGATTGTTTGTTAAAACCATCTTTGATTTCAGGACACCAACGTGCCGCCAATTCTTTGAAAGTCGAAACATCAATGCAGCGATAATGAAAAAAACCTTCAAGATTTTTCATGTATTTATCTAAAAAACGGCGGTCTTGGCCAACGCTATTGCCGCAAATCGGCGATTGCCCCGCATCAACCCATTGACTTAGAAATTCAATGGTAGCTTTTTCGGCTTGCTCTGCACTCACGGTTGAAGCCTTTACCCGCGCAATCAAACCTGATTTTCCATGGTGCTCTTGATTCCAATCGTCCATTGCCGCCAATGTTTCATCAGTTTGATGAATAGCCAAAACAGGTCCTTGCGCCAGAATGTTTAAATTTTTATCGGTGATAATCGTAGCAATTTCGATAATGACATCAACATCAGGATGCAACCCCGTCATTTCTAAATCAATCCAAATTAAGTTTTCTGCGTGTTTTGTCATGGGAATTTCTCGAGGTAATTACTGAATTTTCGTAATTATACCGACAAATTAACGAATCTGCCTTTTGACTATAAGTCTGCTCTGTTAGAATCATTTCTTATTAACCATATAAAAGTTGAAACATAAAATGAGTATTATCATAAAAAACGAAGCTGAAATTGAAAAAATGCGAATTGTTGGAAGACTTGCCGCCGATGTGTTGGACATGATTGCACCGCACGTTGTGCCAGGTGTAACAACAAATCAATTAAACGATCTTTGTCACAATTTCATCGTCGATGTCCAACAAGCAATTCCTTCACCACTCAATTATCGTGGTTTCCCAAAATCGATTTGTACCTCTATCAATCATCAAGTTTGTCACGGCATTCCGAGCGAGAAAAAACTTAAATCAGGTGATATTATCAATATCGACATCACGGTTTTTAAAGATGGTTTTCACGGTGACACAAGCATGATGTTTTGCGTTGGGACAGTCTCTGCACACGCGCAACGTCTATGCGATATTGCTCGCGAATCGTTATTTTTAGGCATCGAACAAATCAAATCAGGTACCACATTAGGTGATATTGGAAACGCAATTCAAACACATGCCGAAAAAAATCGTTATTCAGTGGTACAAGATTATTGTGGTCACGGAATTGGACGCGATTTTCATGAAGAACCGCAAGTGTTGCATTACGGCGTGCCTGGTGATGGTTTGGCACTCGAAGCAGGCATGATTATTACGATTGAACCAATGATTAACCAAGGTAAGCATCACACAAAATCACTGGGCGACGGTTGGACAGTAGTCACAAAAGATCACAGTTTGTCAGCGCAATATGAACACACGATTTTAGTAACCGAAAATGGTTATGAAATTTTGACCTTACGCGCGGCAGAACGTACAAACTGATTTTTCTACATCTTTTCCATTTGAAATGAGCGCTATGAACAATAAAGTGGACCCCATTGTCCAGACAAATAATGTCTTAATTTAAGATAGAGTCTGTTTACACTCCAGCTGAATGGCGCTGTCCCATTTTTTTAAACCAGAACTGATGTTTCTGTTGTTGCG
>BJHG01000055.1 GCA_014191975.1 Methylococcaceae bacterium
ACTCGGAAGTGAAACCGCTTAGCGTCGATGATAGTGTGGCAGTTTGCCATGCGAAAGTAGAGAATCGCCAAGCTCTTATCTTTACAACTAAGCCCAAAATCAACAGATTTTGGGCTTTTTTGTTTGTCAATTAAAATACAATCTAACTTAGGAAAAGCCATGAGAAATTTACCAAAATGTCCAAAATGTAGCAGTGAATTCACTTACGAAGACGGTGAAATATTTATTTGTCCAGAATGTGGACACGAATGGGAAAAAAACGCTCTTGCTGAAATAGATGACGTAAAAGTTGTTAAAGATGCAAATGGCAACGTTTTAAACGATGGTGATATGATTACCGTGATTAAAGATTTAAAAATAAAAGGTTCGTCGAACGTTGTTAAAGTCGGTACAAAAGTAAAAATTATTCGTCTTGTCGATGGTGATCACGATATTGATTGTCGCATTGAAGGTGTAGGCGCAATGCAATTGAAATCAGAATTTGTTAAAAAAGTAGTGTAGAAATTTTAGATTAGAGAGTTCAAAATGGCAATTTACGTTTATAAATTTGGTGGCACATCGGTGGGTTCAATCGAACGCATCAAAGTGGTCGCCGAACGTGTTAAAAAAGTCCGTGAGACAGGCGATGATTTAGTCGTGGTGCTTTCGGCAATGAGCGGCGAAACCAATCGTTTAATCGGTTTAGCCAAAGAAATGCAAGATGAACCGAATGAACGTGAACTTGATGCGATGGTTTCAACCGGTGAACAAATTACGGTTGCGTTGTTGAGTATGCGTTTAAACGAAATTGGTTGCCCCGCCTGTTCGTACACGGGAACGCAAGTTCGGATTTTAACGGACAGCAGTTTTACCAAAGCGCGAATCAAAGAAATCGACGATGCAAAAATTCGTTCTGATTTAGCTGAGGGGAAAGTGGTTGTGGTGGCAGGTTTTCAAGGTGTAGACGAAAATGGCAACATCACAACTCTAGGGCGTGGTGGCTCAGATACGACAGCTGTGGCGTTAGCTGCGGCGTTGAAAGCCGATGAATGTCATATTTACACTGACGTGGACGGCGTTTATACGACTGACCCTCGCGTTGAACCAAAAGCGCGTCGTTTAGACCGAATTACGTTTGAAGAAATGCTTGAAATGGCGAGTTTGGGTTCAAAAATTTTGCAAATTCGTTCAGTCGAATTTGCGGGAAAATACAATGTTGCATTGCGTGTATTGTCTTCGTTTGAAGAAGGTAACGGTACACTAATTACTTATGAGGAATCACAAATGGAAAGTGCGTTAATTTCAGGTATTGCTTTTAATCGTGACGAAGCGAAATTAACCATTACTGGCGTGCCAGATTTGCCTGGTATTGCGTATAAAATTTTAGGTCCGATTGCAGATGCTAATATCGAAGTCGATATGATTGTCCAAAATATCGCCGACGATGCGACAACGGATTTCACTTTCACAGTTCATCGTAACGATTTTCAACGGGCAAAAACGATTTTAGAAACGATTTGCACCGACTTAGGAGCGCGTCGTGTGACTGGTGATAATGATATTGTGAAAGTGTCAATTGTTGGTGTTGGGATGCGTTCACACGCTGGAATTGCTAGTATGATGTTCAAAACATTAGCAGACGAAGGTATTAATATTCGTATGATTGCTACTTCTGAAATTAAAATTTCAGTCGTCGTTGATGAAAAATATTTAGAGTTAGCTGTTCGCGCTTTGCATCGTGCATTTGATTTAGAACATGCATAAACGTGATTTGAGCTTTATTATTTTTCAAAATTTGGTATAATTTTTGAGTCTTGATTACTCTTCACTGTATCGCACAGCGAAGAGTTTAAATTATTAGAAGGAGTTAGTTATGCTTATCTTGACTCGTAGAGTAGGAGAAACCTTAATGATTGGTGATGAAGTTACCGTCACTGTTTTAGGCGTAAAAGGCAATCAAGTTCGCATTGGTGTGAATGCACCAAAAGAAGTTTCCGTTCATCGTGAAGAAATTTACGATCGAATCAAAAAAGAACAATCTGATTCTTTATCAACATCAGAAGATTAGAAATATCAAGTTCCGGAGGGTTGGCCGAGCGGCTGAAGGCGCTCCCCTGCTAAGGGAGTATGGGCTTTAACTCCCATCGAGGGTTCGAATCCCTCACTCTCCGCCATTGTTCAATTACTGTTTTAAAGTCCTTCCCAAGGCGTATAAAGTCCCGTTACATCAACAGAATATAAATCCAAAATACGCCCAACTGTCTCATTGACCATTGCAGAAATAGAATCTGTCTTACTATAAAATGCTGGCATAGGTGGAAACAAAATTCCTCCCATTTCAGTGACAATAGCCATATTTCTAATATGAACCAAATGCAAAGGCGTTTCGCGTGGCATAACGACTAAACGGCGACGTTCTTTCAGCACGACATCCGCACCTCTGGAAATCAAATTATCCCCAAAACCATGCGCGACAGCGGCCAATGTTTTCATTGAGCACGGGGCAATAATCATTCCCTCTGTTTTAAATCCGCCACTTGAAATTGTTGCGGCAATATCGTTAATTCCGTGCGTAACATCCGCTAAGGCATTCAACTCGTCGCGTGTCATGTTAAGTTCATGTTTTAAATTCACCAATCCCGCTGATGAAATAACTAAATGCGTTTCCCATTCCGGCTGTGCTTGTAAAACTTGAAGCATTCGTACACCATAAATCGCGCCTGTTGCACCTGTAATGCCAATAATTAATCTTTTTTTTACACTCATTTAACGTTATCTTTTTTTTTAAATTTATGGGCATCCGCTGATGTTTTTGTCGCTTCACCTTCGATGACTTTATCATTTTCATCATTATGTGCTTCGTCGTTTTCGCCTTGTCCACGTTTCATTTCAGTCCGAAAATTACGAATCGCGGCACCTACATCTCCGCCCACATTGGTTAATTTTTTGGTGCCGAATAATAAAACGATAATGCCTAAAATTAAGGCTAATTGCATAACGCTAAAGTGCATTTTTGTCCCCTATTTTTGTTCACGTTGGGATTTTTCATCCAAGCCAGATAAGCCAAAGCGGCGGTGTAATTCATCTAAAACATCATTTGGATGCAGGTTTTGTTGTGCCAATAAAACCATGCAGTGAAACCATAAGTCAGCCATCTCGTAAATAATTTGCTCAGATTCACCGTCTTTTGCGGCAATTACGACTTCAGTCGCTTCTTCACCGATTTTTTTTAAGATGGAATTTAAGCCTTTTTCATACAAACTGGCGACGTAAGATTTATCGCCAGTTTGTTCTTTGCGCTGTTCTAAAATCTGCGCGAGTTGCATCAATGTATTTTTCATAAAAATCCAAAATTAAAATGTTGCTAGGTTTTGACTGTAACAGTTACCCGTGAAAATTTACGCTTGCCGACTTGGTAAACATGTTGCGAACCTGCAGCAATTTCTAATTTAGGATTTTCAACTTTTTCGCCATCAATTTTTACGGCTCCTGCATTAATCATACGAATTGCTTCCGATGTGCTCGATGTCAATTCAGCATCTTTTAATAAATTTGCAATGCCTAAATGTCCACTTTCAATTTGCAATTCAATTTCAGGCATTTCTTCAGGAATTGCACCGCGTTGGAAACGTGCCTCAAAATTCTCTAGCGCTTTGATCGATGACGCTTCATCATGGAAACGAGCAATAATTTCTTGTGCTAATTTGAATTTATAATCTCGTGGATTTGCACCGTTTTGACATTCTTCATTCCATTTTGCAATTTCAGCCATTGGACGGAAGCTCAATAATTCAAAATAACGCCACATCAATTCGTCGCTAATCGACATGATTTTGCCAAACATTTCATCTGGTGCGTCGGCAATGCCAATGTAATTTCCGAGTGATTTAGACATTTTTTGCACACCGTCTAAACCTTCTAAAATAGGCATTGTCATAACGACTTGTGGTTTTTGACCAAACGCTTCTTGTAATTGTCGTCCCATTAATAAATTGAATTTTTGGTCTGTACCACCTAATTCCACATCTGCTTTCATTGCCACCGAATCGTAGCCTTGAATTAATGGATACAAAAACTCATGGATGGCAATCGATTGATTACTGGAAAATCGCTTGTGAAAATCATCACGCTCCAACATTCGTGCCACAGTATTTTTTGCGGCAAGTTGAATTAATTCTGCCGATGACATCGCATTCATCCACGTTGAATTGAACATCACAGTGGTTTTTTCAGGGGCTAGAATTTTAAAAATTTGTGTTTGATAGGTTTCGGCATTTGTTGCTACTTCTTCACGAGTCAATGGTTTTCGGGTGACATTTTTCCCTGTAGGGTCACCAACCATGCCCGTAAAATCACCAATCAAAAACAAAATTTCATGTCCAGCATCTTGAAATTGTTTGAGTTTGTTAATTAAAACCGTATGTCCTAAATGCAAATCTGGTGCAGTCGGATCAAATCCTGCTTTGATACGTAACGGACGATTTTCAGCGAGTTTTTTAATCAATTCGGCTTCAAGTAAAACTTCGTGTGTGCCACGTAATAATTCAGATAAATCGGGGGTATTCAAGAGAATTCCTTTTAGTGTCGTAAAAAATTAGTAAAGTTAAGTAAGTTCAACAAAGCTATGTACACCACGCTTTGATTTAACGGCAAGCCATTCTTTTAAAAAGTTCAATTCCTCTGTTTCTGGTAACGTATCCAGCGATCTTTTGGTTCGCAATAAACGAAAGGCTTTTGATAATACGTCGTAACGCTCGCCCGTAATGCCATTGCGACGTAAACCGACACTATTTAAACGGTAATGTCGTGCAGGTCGTCCACCAATCAGCGTGAATGGAATAACGTCCATGTTTAAGCCTGTTGTGCCTTGAACAATCGCAAATGAGCCGACACGGCAAAATTGATGTACAACCACTGCACCGCCCATAAAAACATTATTTCCGATTTCAACATGACCGCCAATAGCGACGTTATTGGCAAAAATCGTTTTATTGCCCACGCTGCAGTCATGTGCGACATGGCTATTGTTCATAAAATAACAATCTGAACCAATGTGTGTCGCACTATTTTCTACTGTAGCGCGATGCGCCGTAAAACCTTCACGGAACGTATTATTGTCGCCAATTTCAAGCCACGTTATCGTTTCAGGATTGAAATGAATATCTTGGGGTAAATCACCTAAAACAACGTGTGGATGAATAACGTTGCCGCTGCCCATTTTTGTAAAGGATTGAATCACTGCATGTGCCTGAATTGTGGAGTTTACGCCGATTTCAACATTATTTTCAATCACGGCAAACGCGCCGATTTTGACATTTTTGCCAATTTTAGCATCAGGTGAAATCCAGGCAGATGGGTGAATGTTTTGTGTCATAAAAATTAACCTCGTGGATGAAATTGTGCGTGTAGTGTTTTCAAACGTTCTCGTGCAACATGCGTATAAATTTGGGTAGTTGATAAATTAGCGTGACCTAATAGCAATTGTACCACGCGCAAATCTGCTCCGTGATTGAGTAAATGCGTGGCGAAAGCGTGCCGTAATGTGTGAGGTGAAAGCGGCTTTGTAATTTGTGCATGAAACGCATAACGTTTGATAATATGCCAAAAGGCTTGCCGCGTCATATTGCTGCCGCGATGGGTGACGAAAATATAATCGCTTTGTCGTCCGCTCAAAAGCATTTCACGCCCGTTTTTCATGTAAATTTCGAGCGAATTCATCGCTTCTTCGCCAACGGGAACTAAGCGTTCACGCCCCCCTTTACCTACGATTCGCACTAAGCCTTCGTTTAAACTGATTTGTTCAAATTTCAAATCGACCAATTCTGAAACGCGTAAACCTGCTGCATACAACATTTCAAGCATTGCTTTATCTCGTTGACCACGAGGCACAGCAATTTGTGGCGCAACAAGTAACGCTTCAACCTCATTTTCAGTTAAAGATTGTGGCAAAGTACACGCAATCTTTGGTGCAGAAATTAATACCGTTGGGTCAATTTTTATAGCATTTTCACGCAAAAAATAACCGTAAAAACGACGTAAACTCGACAAAATTCGTGCTGTGGTTCGTCGTGTCATGCCTTGCTGGTAACGACTTTCTAAGAATTTTGTAACGTCACTAGAATCAACAAGTAATAAATTTTTTTTTAACCAGGTTGCAAAAATAGTTAAGTCACTCCTATAAGCCGAAAGTGTGTTTTTACTTAAACCTTGTTCCGACCAAGCGGCATCAAGAAATTGGTCAATGAGTTTTTCAGATTTTTGAGACATGATTTAAGTTAAGTAATAAAGTAATTCATCGTTAGCACATGATACTTTTATAAATGACCGAGTGATTAATTAATCGACAAATGGAAGAAGTCATTACAAAATGAGGGATTGTTATTATCAATTAATTTTAAAATGCTTTGGTGTGTTATGAATCGAATTTTGCGACATTTTATTTTTTTATTTTTTATTTCCACAGCTAGCTTTGGTGCAACGCAATCAGCTCAAATCGAAGCCATCACATCCGAATTTTTACAAAGTAAAATCAACGCAATTAATGCACGGGAAGGTTTAGAAGAGTCTATAAAAACAGCGGTTCTTAAACAATATCAAGCTGCACAAGACAATTTAGCCAACAGCGTTCAATTTACCACGCAAATCAGCTCTTATAACGTGGAAGGTCATCAAAATCCCAATAAAACAAAAGATTTACAAAAAGAAATTGAGCAAACCATCGCCAAAATCAGTAAACAAAAAATCGAAGATTTTCATCAAATTCCGGTCGATGAATTAGAACAACGGTTAATTCTTGAGAAAAGTAAAATTAGTCAGTTCGACGAACAACTTAACAAAGTCGAAACTGAGTTGGCATTACAAAATAATCGCCCAGCATTAATTCGAGAAGAAATGGTGATGGCACAACAAACCATCGAAACTACCCGAAAAAAATTAGAATTACCTGTTGCACCTACGGATTCCAAACTCGAAGTTGAAGCACGCAAACTGTTTTTCAAAACGTTAATTGATACGCGAAAGACTGAATTAAAATTACTCGAATCTGAAGCGATTAGCCAGCCAACCCGACTTGAATTATTAAAAGCACAGCTTGAATTACTCGATATTCAAAAAACGGCAATGAATCCGATTGTGGCAACGATTGAAAATTTAGCGTTCGATTTGCGTTCACAAGAAGCGAAGAAAATGGAAAACGCACTCAGCCAAACTGAAAAGGAAATCGAAGGCAAGCATCCGCTAATTCAAAAGCTCACACGAGAAAACATTCAATACAGCCGTGATTTACAAACAGTGACCACGAAAATAGAGCAGGTTAGTGAACAAAAATCGGTCGTTGAAACAAAAAGTACCGATATTGAAAACGAATTTAAAGGCGCAGATAAAAAAATAAGTCTGGCTAATTTAAGTCCCGAATTAGGAAAAATTCTACGCGAACAACGTACTGCATTAACATCGCAAAATGAAGTAACCGCAGAGTCACGAAGCTTACAAAATGAAACCGCGTTAACCAGCTTGGAGCAATTCAAAGTAGAAGATCAGCAAAGAAAATTGTTAAGTTTAGATGGTACATTGAAAAAAATTATGGCGACTGATGTTGATGTAATGTTGCCATTTGAACAGCGAATGATGATTCAAGCTGAATTGCGTGTATTACTGAATAATCAAAAAGAACTGTTAAATAAACTTGCATTAGCGGACACAACGTATTTGCGAACGCTGGGGGATTTGGATTTTTCACGGCAACAAATGTTAGTGCAATCAGTTAAATTTGCGACATATTTAGATGAGAGATTGTTGTGGGTATCCAGTTCCGAACCTGTAAATTTAGAGACTATCAAAGGGCTTTTTCATTCGATACAGTGGTTATTTTCACCGGGAAATTGGTTTGAGTTAGTGCGTGAAACAATAAAAATACTTTGGCAGAATGTTTTTTTAGTGAGCGCGGCAGTAGGTTTTTTGGTGTTATTGAATCGATTAAATGTTTGGGCAGCAATTACATCGCCACGTAATGAAGTCACATTGCATCATGGACACGCTAATCATTTTTATTACACCTTGCGTGTTTTACTTAATAGCGTTTTATGTGTTGTGCCGATTCCTCTTACGGGCTATTTTTGGGGGAGGTTTTTAACGCATAACAGTTCGATTGATTTTAATTTTGCAATCGGAGCTGGGCTACAAAAAGCCGCGATTTCGATGTTTATTATTAAATTTTGCATTGGATTTTTTACACCAGAAGGCTTAGCAAGGCGACATTTTAAATGGCAAAAAAACTCAGTATCCTTATTTCATAGTCAATTTTTATGGGTAAGATTTGTAGTTTTGCCCGCTACCTTTTTAATTCATGCCACCCATGCGTCGAAATTTGCAGAATACAGTGATTCACTTGGGCGATTTTCGTTAATTGCTATGTTGATTGCAGTGGTGATATTTATGGAAAAATTACTGCATCCGAATCGTGGTTTGAATCCTAAAGCTGAAACGGTTTGGTGGCGTTTTATGGCTTACACAATTGTCATTATTGTGCCATTAGTCATCATTGGTTTTGCGGTGACGGGCTATTATTTAAGTGCGTTAGAATTACACGATAAGTTAATCGGCACCTTGCGATTATTCATGATAGCCGTAATTTTCCATCAAATTTCACTTCGTTGGTTGACAGTAGCCAATCGAGAGTTAGTTGTAGATGAATCCCCGCTTGATATTTTAAATATCAATAAACAAACTCGAAAACTTTTGCGCGTCATGTTGTCATTTGCAGTGATTTTAGGTGTGATGCTGATTTGGAAAAATATCCTGCCCGCATTTTCATTTTTGGATCATGTCGTGCTTTGGCAGCATAAAGCAATTATCGACAATCAAGAAAGTTATCAGCCTATAACACTGACGAATTTATTAATTGCGGGGCTGTATTTATTTGTGGCAATTGTGGCGGTACGAAATTTTTATGGTGTATTGGAATTGCTGGTTTTTCGACGCTGGGACATTGAAACAGGGAGTCGTTATGCGACAAATCAATTGGCGAAATATTTCTTTATTACGATTGCCTTTATCGCGATTACGAACGAACTCGGAGGAAGTTGGTCGCAAGTTCAGTTTTTGGTAGCTGCATTGGGTGTGGGCTTGGGATTTGGCTTACAGGAAATTTTTGCTAATTTAGTGTCAGGCATTATTTTATTGTTTGAACGCCCAATTCGAGTAGGCGATATTGTCACGATTGGCGATGTAACGGGAACGGTTTGTCGAATTCAAATGCGAGCGACAACACTAATTGATAGCGATCAAAAAGAACTGATTGTTCCGAATAAAACGTTTATCACCAGTCAGCTTACAAATTGGACGTTAAGTGACGCAACAACCAGAATTGTGATTCCGATCGGAATTGCGTTTGGTTCGGATGTGGAATTCGCGCATGAATTAATATTAAAAACAGTCAAAGAAACACCGTTGATTTTACAAGAACCCGAAGTGTTTGTTGTATTTGTGGGTTTTGGTGATGGCACATTGAATTTTTCGATTCGAGCATTTGTCAGTGAACCGATTAACCGTTGGCGCGTGATTCATGATTTAAATATGCGATTAGAGCGTATTTTGCGTGAAAATAAAATTGAGATTCCCCTTCCGCAACGTGAAGTTCATGTGAGAACCTAAATCAATGAAAATAGCTTATTTATGATGCGCTAAAAAGCGGTCTAATTGATTGGCGAAATTTTGAATATCGCGTGAATTTTGTGGCGCGGATCCGCCCGTATGAATACCGCTGGCACGTAAATTATCCATGAAATCGCGTATATTTAAACGTTCTTTGATATTTTCGAGGCTATAAAGTTCGCCGCGTGGATTAATAGCGTGACCGCCTTTTTCAATCACATCATTTGCTAATGGAATATCACCTGTAATGACTAAGTCCCCCTCATTCAACTGTTTAACGATTTCATTATCGGCAACATCGTAACCCGAATTAACGCGCAACATTTTGATAAAACGTGAAGGCGGAATAGGCAATGATTGATTCGCCACCAGTGTTGTTATGATTTCTGTGCGATTTGCGACACGAAACAAAATATCTTTTATTGCTTTCGGACAACCGTCCGCATCCACCCATATTTTCATGTTTACCGTGTTGGTTTGAACTTAAAAAAAACGCCAAACATAACTTCTGCTACGTTTGGCGTTTAGTAGAAATAAAACGCGTGGAAGTTACAAGTGCGTGTTGATGAATTCAACTAATTGTATTTTTGTCAATGCGCCTACTTTCGTACCTTCAACTTCGCCTGCTTTAAAAAACATAAGCGTTGGAATGCCACGAACACCGTATTTTTGTGGTGTATTAGGACTTTCGTCGATGTTCATTTTAGCAACGATTAATTTACCCGAAAATTCGTTAGCAATCGTGTCTAAAAGTGGTGCAATCATTTTGCAGGGACCACACCATTCTGCCCAATAATCCAATAATACAGGTAATTCAGATTCTAAAACTAACGCATTAAAATCATTGTCATTTACATAAACTACGGCATCACTCACTTGTTTTCTCCAGATAAAAAAATAAAAAATAAATACGCTCGAACTATAAATGACTTTCGCGTAATTTGCCACTTACATAAAACGGTACTGCCAAAATGCTCAAGCTCACTAGCCAAAACAATAATTGTGTGTTGGTTAGCGTGAATGAAATCGCGGTGGTTAAGCGGTCAATCATTGAGGGATACGCCATGATAAAATCGCGGCTCACCATAAATGAATAGCTTTCACCAATAATCAACAGAATGCCTAAGCCGATTAATCCATAAAAAACGCGCGAAATACAAGAGGATTTGCTCGGAATGTAACCCAATAATGCTGTTAGATTCACGCTGGCTACAAAAGACATTTTTTCAACGAAACGATTGATTATCATCAACGAAATTAAACCAACAACCATAAGTTGCGTCACAATGGTTGGGAAATTCACATAACGCCCATCCCACGCCAAGACTGCCGTTTTGCAAAGTGTGAAAGCAATAATCAATAACAGGCAATAATACAAGCGCTTTGCCAATTCAGTGTTCGTGGCTTGTTTAGACAAGATATTGATAATTCGTTGTAAAATAAAACGCACAGCGATTGTGGTAAAACTCAAAATAAACAGGGTTTGAGCGCGTTGAAAATGTGTGTAACTTGTTAGCCAAAGTGTTTCACCTTGTGACACAAACAGATTGCCTAAAATCTGCGTAATCACTAAAAAAGTCAGTAAACGGATTGTGCATAAACCTGTTAATGTTTTGCGGAAAATGGTGATAACACCTATAAATAAAATAGTTGTCACCACTAACGCTTTGTACCAATTTAAATGTTCAAACACGTTTCCTGTTAACGGAAAAACTTGTTTCCGTGAACCATCGTACAAGCCCCAATTTGCACCAATCGTTCCTTCAAATGCCGCTTTCCAAGGCTGATTAAACGCTTCGACGATGTTGTAATCAAAGTTATTTTTGGTTGCCACTTTAATGAAAGCACGAATAAATTGCGCTTCATTTAAAACACTTGGCACAGAAACACCGCGTTGTTTTCCAACGCTTGGCCAACCTGATTCACCAATTAAAATCGACTTATTAGGTGAAATGGAATCCGCTTCTTTTTGCACTTGTTTATAAATGCGTTCGATATGTGCGGGGGCATCCATGACAGAAATGGGTTCATCTTCCCAATAGGGCAAAATGTGAATAGTGATGAAATCGACTTCTTTAATTAGCTGTGGATATTTCATGTACATCGACCACACGTCAGCATAGGAAACGGGTTGTTTCACAGCTTTTTTAACGAGGCGTATGTATTCAATCAATCCGTCAGGTTCTAAATCACCGCGCAACAACACTTCATTTCCAACTAAAACACGTTTGACTACGTCAGGATGCTCATTGGCAGAGCGAATCAATTCAGCAATTTCAATGTCATTTTTGGCTTTCAATTTGGCAGATTTAACTGAATCATCAGCTTTCACCGAACCTAACCACGCACCTTGTAACACTGTTAAACCGTGTTTTTTCGCCAAATCAGGAATTAACGACATACTGCCTTCTGCGCTGGCGTAAGTCCGAATATTGTGGGTGACGTTCCCTAGCAGTTCCAAATCTTCATCCATTTGGCTTTCGTTCGGGAAAATTTCCAACATCGGATCATGTCCTTCTCGAAATGGCGCGTAAGACAAACTCTTGAGTTTGCCACTCGGCACATCTTCGCCGACATATTGTGGTAAATTGGTTGCCCAACTAAAAATAACGTTCAGTAAAATAACGACTGTTAGCCATGAAAGAAGTTTCATCTTTTGTTATTCCCACTATGTTGTTGCATTTGTATTTTCATTCATATAAATCTAATGTGCTGTAAGGTTAAAATTACACACCACAATAATGTGCAGCTTATGTTTCATAAGACCATTATAGCAATGACGAATTTTTGAAAAGGATAATATTCAAAACGCTTGATTCTCAATTTTTTCTTCTCCAAAAGCTAAATTTACCGCACTTCCGCATGAAAAATGATATGGAATATATACCCGCACTTATTGATTTTTTACAAAAAATTTGCTAAAAACGCTGAAAACGCTAGACATATTTAAATGCGAATTAAGAATCGGAAGATTTCAGGCTAGTTGTCGCCTCGACGTAAAATTCTAGGCAGCCATTTTATGCTGAATTTCCTCCTTAAGGTTTAATTTTTGGTGTACGTTTATAGTGGACCCTGAAATCCGGACAATAGTTTAAGCTATACTCTGTCGAAAAAAGAGAAGTGGCAAATGAGTGAAAGCAAGCGGAAGATTTTTACAGGATCACAAAAAGCTAAGATTGCCTTGGAAGCGGTTAAAGGCACAAAGACAATCAATGAGATCGCCCAGGAAAACGGAGTCCATCCGACCCAGGTAAGTCAATGGAAAAAGGAATTGATGGACAATGCGGGTAGTCTTTTTGAAGGTAAACGGGGTCCCAAGCCTGTCAATGCACAGAGCGATCCGGATCGGCTGTATGCCAAAATTGGGCAGTTGAATATGGAATTAGATTGGCTTAAAAAAAAGTCTGGAATCAGCCTATAGCGGAAAGACAGGCGTGGATAACAC
>BJHG01000056.1 GCA_014191975.1 Methylococcaceae bacterium
ATAAATACGCAACAACAGAAACATCAGTTCTGGTTTAAAAAAATGGGACAGCGCCATTCAGCTGGAGTGTAAACAGACTCTATCTTAAATTAAGACATTATTTGTCTGGACAATGGGGTCCACTTTATATTTCATGATGATTTAACTATCAAAGCCTCTTTAAATGCGGGATATAGCGTAACATCTGGTTTATCTGTCGAAGGTATAAATATTCGTGGTGAAAAATTTTCACATTATGACAAAAATAGTTACGACGCAAAAAATACGCTCATTTTTCTTTATCATCAGTGGCAAAAATGGCTTTCAGAAAATGATTTAAACGTTTCCGCAATCGGTCATCGCGTTGTTCATTGTGGTGCAAATTTCAAAAAAATCACGCTCATTACTCCTGATGTTTTAGCACAAATTGCTAAACTCGATAATTACGCACCGTTACACAATCCGCTAAATCGTTTAGGGATTGAAATGGCTTCGACATTATTTTCAAAAGTTGTGCAATTTGCTGTTTTTGATACGGCATTTCACCGTAACATTCCTGATTATGCAGGGCGTTATGCAATTCCCGAAAATTTGTCTACAAATGTTGATTTTTATCGTTACGGCTTTCATGGGATTTCTTGCGAACATAGTGTTAATGCCGCTGCAAAATTACTGCATAAATCGTCAACAAATTTGAATTTAATTATTTTACATTTAGGTGGTGGCGCGAGTGCGACAGTGGTTAAAAATGGTATTAGTGTTGATACATCAATGGGATTTTCACCAACAGAAGGCTTAATTATGGCAAGTCGTAGTGGTGATATTGATCCAATGATTGCTCTAACTTTACAGCGTGAAGGAAAAACACTCGACGACATCAATCAACTTTTAAATAAGCAAAGTGGCTTGAACGGTGTGTGTGGTGAAACGGATATGCGGGTAATTTTACAACGTGCTGAACAAGGTGATGAACCGTGTTTATTAGCGTTGAACTTATTTTGTTATCGGATTAAAAAATACATTGGGGCTTATTTTGTGGTGTTAAATGGCAATGTCGATGCGTTAATTTTTACAGGTGGAATTGGTGAAAATGCACCTGCAATTCGACAACAAATTTTAGAAAATTTAGATGGATTGAAGTTGCCGGTTGTTTTAGTAATTCATGCAGAAGAAGAGCGAGAAATTGCCTTGCAGATTGAAACGTTATTTCTGGATAATGAATGCGCTGAAATAAGACATAAAATCTGAGTATTGCACTATTATAGTGCAGTTTTTAAGCGTGAAAAATTAATAGCGTTTTTTTAGTTGTTTTCTTGTTGTTTCTTGTTGTTTTTTATTGCTGGCATATCATTTGCTAAAAAAAATTTATAATTATAATCAAATCAAAAATTAGGAGTTTTAATCATGAAAAAAAATATACATCACAAAAACCAATTAGTGCAAGCTGCCGCGAGCAGTTTATTATTGATGAGTTTAGTCACCAATGTTCACGCGGGCGCGATTGCCGATTTAACGGGTTACGACGCTAATGAAACGTCGTTACTTAAAAATAATGGTATCACTGTGGGCGGATGGGCAAATACAGGCATTACTTACAACGCTGCTGGTTCAGATAATGGATTTAATGGTCCAGTCACATTTGGTGATCGTCATAGCGAAGTGCAACTAAATCAATTAAATCTTTTTATTCAACGTGCTGTCGCAACTGAAGGTACAGGTTGGGATTTCGGCGGGCGTTTTGACGTGATGTTCGGAACAGATTCTTTTTACACGCAATCTTATGGCGCACAAGCAGGTCATTGGGATTTAAATCTTTTGGGCAATCGCAACAATCGTTTTTATGATTTGGCGTTACCACAAGCTTATGCTGAAATTTACGCACCAATCGGTAATGGTTTAAACATTAAAGTGGGTCATTTTTACACGCCAATCGGTTACGAAACCGTTCCAGCACCTGACAATTTCTTCTACACACACGCTTATACCATGCAATTTGGCGAACCATTTACGCACACAGGTGTGTTGTTAAATTACACCGTTGACGCAAATTGGGCGGTAACAGGTGGCGCGTTAACAGGCAGTACAACAGGTGGCTGGGATGGCGGTTTTGACAAACAACTTGGAAATTGGGGCGGCTTACTTGGCACAACTTGGACAAGTAACGACAAAGGCACATCGCTTAATTTAACTGGGACTTTCAGCGAAACATCTGAAACAAACAGTTCATCATGGGCAATGTATAGCGCGGTTTTTAAACACAACATTACCGAAAAAACACACTTGATGGTTCAACATGATCATGGCTTTGCAAATGGTGCTGCCGCTGGCGGTAAAGATGCAACGTGGTACGGCGTAAATACTCATTTAACGTATGACATCAAAGACAATTTAGTTGCAGGGCTTCGTGGTGAATGGTTCCGTGATCAAGACGGTTTCCGTGTTGGCTATCCTGCTAGAACTTACGCAGGTACTAACGGTGGTTCGAGTTATTACGCTGTTACAGCGGGTGTTAATTATAAACCAGTGTCTTGGTTAAATTTACGTCCAAACGTTCGTTATGACTGGGCTGATGGTTCACGTCCATTTGGTAACACAAAACAAGACCAATTTTTATTCTCGACTGATTTTTCAGTTACTTTCTAATTTACGAAGGCGGAAAATATGAAAGCATTTTTGCGTAGTTTCACTTCATTATCACTACTTAGCACAAGTGTATTGAGTTTTGCCGACGAAGTTGTCGTGCCTACTGTAAATAAAGGCGATACCGCATGGGTCATGATTTCGACAATTTTAGTCATTTTGATGATTATTCCAGGATTAGCGTTATTTTATGGTGGTATGGTTCGCACTAAAAATATGTTATCAATCTTGATGCAAGTATTTGTTATCTTTTCAATGATAGCGATTTTGTGGGTGGCTTACGGTTATAGCGTTGCGTTTACTGAAGGAAATGCATTTTTTGGTGGCTTTAGTAAAGCATTTTTAAAAGGCATGACACCGGATTCACTTGCTGCAACTTCCAGCAAAGGCGTCGCCATTCCAGAATATGCTTACGTTGCATTTCAATTAACGTTCGCTGCGATTACGCCTGCAATTATCATTGGTTCATTTGCAGAACGGATTAAATTTTCAGCGGTTTTATTGTTCACGGCAATTTGGTTCACATTTTCGTATTTACCACTCGCTCACATGGTTTGGTATTGGACTGGTCCTGATGCTTACACGGATACAAGTTCTGCTGAAACGGCAACGGCAACCGCTGGTTTCTTATTCCAAAAAGGTGCATTAGATTTTGCAGGCGGTTCCGTTGTACATATCAACGCAGGTATTGCAGGTTTAATCGGTAGTTTGTTAATTGGCAAACGTCTCGGCTATGGACGTGAATTCCTGGCACCGCACAGCGTCACGATGACTATGATTGGCGCATCAATGTTGTGGATTGGTTGGTTTGGTTTTAATGTTGGTTCAAATTTGCAAGCTAACGGTTTAGCGACATTAGTATTTATCAATACATTACTTGCGGCAGCAGCAGCAACGTTATCGTGGATGGCAGCTGAATGGTTAATGCGCGGTAAACCCAGTATGCTGGGTGCAACTTCGGGTGCAATAGCTGGCTTAGTTGCTATTACCCCTGGGTGTGGTTGGTCAGGACCTATGGGTGCAATTTCTCTAGGATTAGTATCGGGCGGGGTGTGTTTTTGGGCAGTAACAATGCTTAAAACAAAATGCCAATACGATGACTCGCTTGATGCTTTCGGTGTTCATGGTGTTGGCGGAATTTTAGGTGCATTAGGTACCGCAGTCGTCGCTAATCCAGCATTGGGCGGCACAGGTGTTTGGGATTATGTGGCGAATGCAACGGCTGAATATAATTTCAGTGCACAATTTATCAGCCAGTTTTGGGGCGTTTCCGTTACAGTTATTTGGTCGGCAGTGGTTGCTTATATGGCGTATAAAATTGCCGATGTGATTGTGGGTTTACGTGTAAGTGAAGAAGACGAACGCGAAGGTTTAGACACCACAGCACACGGTGAAACAGCTTATAACATTTAAAATCCTGAAATTAAACTCAAGGTAAAAAAATTGTTATTTTTTACCTTGAAAATTTTAGAGTGTTTAAACTATGATTGTAACAACAATCTTTTATTTTAAAATATTACGAGAAATTTTATGAAACTTATCACCGCTATTATCAAACCTTTCAAAATGGATGATGTGCGCGAAGCGTTATCAGAGATTGGTGTTGCTGGTGTGACAGCAACTGAAGTAAAAGGTTTTGGTCGTCAAAAAGGACACACCGAACTTTATCGCGGTGCAGAATATGTCGTTGATTTTTTACCAAAAGTGAAACTCGAAATCGCAGTCTCTGACGATGTCGCTGATAAAGCGGTTGAAACTATCGTTAAAGCAGCAAACACAGGAAAAATTGGCGATGGAAAAATTTTCGTGTCGAATCTAGAACAAGTTATTCGTATCAGAACTGGCGAAACAGGCGAAGAAGCAATCTAAAAATTATGAAAACTAACACTAATTTTCAGACGCGGCTTCTTGCCGCGTCTTTTTTTATTTTGCCGCAAACGGTTTTTGCCGCAGAATTAAATCAGGCGAACACCTCGTGGGTTCTAACTTCAACAGCCTTGGTTTTGTTTATGACAATTCCAGGGCTTTCGTTGTTTTACGGTGGTTTGGTTCGCGGTAAAAACGTACTTTCGGTATTGATGCAATGTTTTGCAATTACGTGCTTGGTTTCCTTGCTGTGGCTTGCAGGTGTTTACAGTTTGATTTTTGCTGATGGTGGCGAATCGCAAGCGTGGATTGGCAGTTTTTCGAAAGCATTTTTACCGGATATTACGACGACGAATTTAATCGGTGATATTCCCGAAACTGTGTATTTCATGTTTCAAATGACATTTGCGATTATAACGCCTGCTTTAATTGTCGGAGGTTTTGCGGAACGAATGAAGTTTTCAGCAATGCTTTGGTTTAGTGCGTTGTGGTTGATTGTTGTTTATATGCCGATTTGTCATTGGATTTGGGGTGGCGGCTGGCTTGCAAAATTAGGTGTAATGGATTTTGCAGGCGGAATTGTAATTCACGTTAATGCAGGTGTTGCTGCATTAGTTTCAGCGTTAGTTTTAGGCAAACGTAAAGGCTTTCCCCAAGTCGCTATGCCACCACATAATATGACAATGGTCGTAACAGGTGCGGGCATGCTTTGGGTTGGGTGGTTTGGGTTTAACGGTGGAAGCGCTTTAGCCTCAGATGGTCGCGCAGGTATGGCGATTTTAGTGACGCATATTGCGGCTGCGGCTGGCTCGTTGACGTGGATGACCATTGAATGGCAAAAATACGGTAGACCGAGTGTTTTGGGCATCGTAACGGGAATGGTTGCAGGTTTAGGCACAATTACACCTGCATCAGGTTATGTCGGCACATTTGGTGCTCTGGTCATTGGCGTAACGGCAGGTTTTGTCTGTTTTCATGCGACGCAAATAGTGAAACGTAAATTCAAAATCGATGATTCACTCGATGTTTTTCCTGTTCACGGTGTTGGCGGTATTATTGGTTCAATTTTAACGGGTATATTTGCGGCAACACAATTCGGTGGTTTGGGTTTACCTGACGGTGTAACCATTTCTCACCAAGTTGGCTTACAAGCATTAGCGGTTTTAGTTACCGTAGTTTGGAGTGCTACATTCAGTTTTTTAATTCTAAAAGGCTTAGATGCCTGGATTGGTTTACGTGTTACTGGTGACGAAGAAATTCAGGGCTTGGATATCGTACTTCATGAAGAAAAGGGTTATCACAGTTTTTTATAATTTTTGCTAAAATCGTTTCTGTTAAAAAATTCATGAATAAACCCGATTTGATACACACTTTTACAGGAGTTCAGCTTTTTGATTAGCGTAATAAACAAAATGATTATGCGTGATTTGTTGAAAACCTTATCAGCAGTTTTATCGGTGTTAGTCGTAATTATTGTCAGTCGGAAATTTATTCGTGTGTTGGATCAAGTTATTGAAGGGCAGATTGCCAGCGACACGTTGTTGGTGATTCTGGCATTCAAAATGTTGATTGCCTTTATTACATTTTTGCCAGCTGCGACATTTATGGCGACACTAATGGTTTTTGGGAGAATGTATCGAGATCAAGAAATGTCCGCAATTTCGTCAGCAGGTGGTGGTATTTGGACAATTTATCGCGCTGTTTTTTTAGTATTATTGCCATTAAGTGTCGTCGCAACAGGCTTATCGTTAAATGTCTCCCCATGGGCAGAACGTCAAATTGAATCCCGTACACATCACGATCAAGAATCCGCAGATTTACGCGGTTTAGTTGCAGGAAAATTTATCGAATATAGTCATGGTGACATTGTTTTTTACGTTGAAAGTATTGATGAATCCAAACAATTACATCACGTTTTTGTTCAGCATCGACAAGTAAATTCTGTCGCTATTATTAACGCCGAATCTGGGTACTTAATGAATTCGGAAGACGGGCAATATATGGTTTTGAAAAATGGCGAGCGTGTTCAAGGCAAAGCAGGCGAGTTGAATTATGCAGTTGAGCGTTTTAATGAATATGCTGTGCGAATAGATACAAAAATCACACAGTTAATTATTGGGAAACAAGCCACGCCATTTGGTGAATTGTGGCAATCACAAAAAAGTATTGATGCAGCTGAAATTCAACGTCGTTTTTCTGTACCATTGGGAATTTTATTACTTGGTTTTATTGCCGTTCCCTTATCTGAATTGTCACCGCGTGGTGGGATTTACGGCAATATGTTGGTGGGTTTTTTAATTTATTTTTCTTACGGTAATTTATTGAGTGTGTCGCAAAGCTGTGTTTTAAAACAAACGATTTCACCGTGGTTAGGCATAACGAGTGTCAATGTATTATTACTGATTATTGGTAGTGGTTTATGGGTTAAATTTTATGGATGGCAATGGTTAAAATTAAAATTGATTAATAAATTTATACGCTAACGTTAAACAGAAAAATTTTTCTGTTGTTGACTAATTGCCCATGAAATATGTTCACGCACTAATTCAGAACTAATCGTTAAACGTGCATTCAACGCATTCAAAATCTCAACATTTTCAGGTGCATTCCCTAACGCCACCGCAATATTTCGTAACCACCGCTCATAACCAGTTCGACGAATTGCCGAGCCTTCGGTGTTGGTTAAAAACTCCGTTTCTGTCCATGAAAAAACATCTAAAAGTTGCTGTGTATTCAAACGTTTTCGTGGGTGAAAATCTGGCTCTTTCGTCAAATTTGCAAACCGATTCCACGGACAAATTAACTGACAATCGTCACAACCATAAATCCGATTTCCAATTAAAGGACGAAATTCTTCAGGAATTGCACCATGTAATTCAATTGTTAAATACGAAATACATCGCCGCGCATCGACTTTATAAGGTGCAACAATCGCTTGTGTCGGACAAACTGTTAAGCACGCCTGACATTCTCCGCAATGTGGTGTTGCAGGTGCATCAATTTCTAAAATTAAATCGGTGTAAATTTCACCTAAAAAAAACCACGATCCCGCTGTGCGGTTAATCAAATTAGAATGTTTGCCAATCCAACCTAAACCTGCTTTTTCAGCAATCGCTTTTTCTAATACAGGCGCACTGTCTACAAAAGCGCGATAACCAAATTCACCAATTTCGGTTTGAATTTTATCGGCTAATTTTTGTAAGCGTTGGCGCATGAGTTTGTGATAATCACGCCCAAGTGCATAACGTGAAATATATGCGGCAGTTGGTGCATTTAAAGTGTGATTCATTTCAATAGAAGTTTCAGGTAAATAATCCATTCGTACCGAAATAATGCTTTGCGTATTTTCATGAAGCAGAGCGGGGCGACTACGTTTCAAACCATGGCGTGCCATGTAATCAAGTTCGCCATGAAAGCCATTTTCCAACCAAGCTTCTAAACGTTCTTCGGCTTGCATTAAATTAGTGTCGGTAATACCGATTTGTTGAAACCCCAATTCAGCTCCCCAATTTTTTATTTTTTCGACCAGTTGCTTTGACATAAATTTTAACCCTAAGAAAATACTTGCTGATTATTGACTTGTTTTACATTCAAATGCGACAAAATTGTGATATTTATTTATACTGCATTTCAAACAAAAATGGCTTGCAATGTTACTAGCGTGAAAAAGACTTCACATATAGTTATCCATAGATAAAATACGTGTGAAATAATATAAATAAAAATATTTTAAACTAAGCTCTTATGTTTTTTAGGTGTGTGGAAATTGGTGGTGGTTGGTTTTTGCGGAGCATAAAAACAGACGAGTTCGAGATGAATGAACCATTACAATAAGTAAAAAAGCAAAATGATAATTATTGGAGGTAGATTATGAAAAAAATACTGCTAATGCTGTTATTGTTGACTTCAACTAATTCTTTTGCGGAATGGACTGAGGTAGCAAAAACTCAAGCTCATAGTTATACGACTTATATAGACTTTAAATCGATACGAAGCAATGGTAGCAAAGTTAGGCTATGGGATTTGTATGATTACAATAGAGCTAAAAAGCTTCATAGCGGTAGTAAAGAATATTATTTGTCAGCGTTAAGTCACCATGAGTATGATTGTGTAAAGCAAACAATTCGAGAGCTGGATCTTTTTAGGTATTCAAAAAATATGCGCGATGGCGTTATGGTGTATTCTAAACAAAATATAAATTCTGAACCAGAATCAATATTACCAAGCTCTATTCATGAAGGCTTATTAAAACTTGCATGTGAGAAAAAATAACGAAAAATTCCTGATCGGGGTATTTAAAAGCTGCATCATAAAGAACCTGATCTCTGTTTTAAGAGCGTTTTAGAGCCTCGAATTTTCTCCTGCTACCACTTTAATTTTGGCAAAAGTATTCGAATACAGCAACGACTTTAAAGTTTGCCAGATTTTATTTAATAATAACGGCTGTGCTAACGCATTAGGGTGGAGCAAATCTTTTTGCATTAACTCCTTATGCAATGCGACATCTTCCATAATTGAAGGCACAAAAGGAACGTCTAATTCAGTCGATAATTGTGAGTACACGGCAGAAAACTCGTCAAGATAACGTTTGCCGTAATTAGGGGGGATTTTAACTTCTAGCAACAACACTTTTGCTCCCATTTTTTGTGAAAGTAAAATACTTTGTGCCAAATTTTTTTTCATTTCTTTTGGTGACAAACCTCGTAATCCATCATTTGCACCCAATTCAATCAAAACCCATTGTGGTTTGTTTTCGACTAATAATTTTTCAATGCGTGCTAATCCACCTGCTGTTGTATCCCCGCTAATGCTTGCATTCACAACTTGATAGTTTAATTGTTCTTCCTGTAATTTTTTCTGCAATAATGCAGCCCATTCTTCTCCATTATCTAAGCCAAAACCTGCGCTAATACTGTCACCCACAATTAAAATTCGATTTTGTGCCGTGACATTCATTGATATCAAAAATAGCAAACTTGCCGCAAAAAACTTACCCATATTCTCACCACGTTAATTTAAATTAAATCCATGAATACTATGATTGAAACTGTTAATTTAGGCAAAACTGTTTTTAGCCCCGAAGGTGCATTGCAAATTCTCAAAGATGTAACGCTAAAAATTCACGAAGGCGAAAGTTTAGCCATTATTGGAACATCGGGTTCTGGCAAATCAACGCTTTTAGGTTTGCTTGCTGGATTAGATTCGCCCAGCACAGGCTGTGTAATTTTAAATGGTCAAAATTTAACGTCAATGGATGAAGACGGAAGAGCAAAAATGCGTAATCAATTCGTCGGTTTTGTTTTCCAATCTTTTCAATTGATTGCAAGTTTAACTGCGCTTGAAAATGTCATGTTGCCACTGGAATTAGCCGGTGATAAACAAGCGAAATCAAAAGCGAGTGCATTATTAGAACGTGTTGGTTTAGCACATCGTCTCAGTCACACGCCCATTAAATTATCAGGCGGAGAACAACAAAGAGTCGCGCTCGCAAGGGCTTTTGTCACGCACCCCGCCATTTTATTTGCCGATGAACCAACAGGAAATTTAGACAGTAAAACCGGTAATCACATTATCGAATTATTATTCGAACTTAATCATGAACAAAAAACGACCTTAGTTTTGGTGACGCACGATAAAGAATTGGCGAATCGTTGCAATCGAAAAATTGCCTTAGAAGCGGGAGCAATTTTATGAAAACGACAGCGTTATTGGCATGGCGATTATTGTGGCGTGACACACGCTATGGCGAATTATCGATTTTATGTTTCGCGCTAATCATTGCCGTTTCATGCTCGACAGCCGTTAATTTATTTTCTGCCAGAATGCAACGCACGATGAATGGGCAAGCGGCTGAGTTTTTAGCGGCGGATTTAGTCATTTCTAGTTCTGACGATATGTCACAAAGTTGGCATGAAGAAGCTGAAAAATTGCAGTTAAAACAAGCAAAAACCATTGAATTTCCTAGCGCGTTAATGGAAAACGACGAGCTGTTACTCGCCAGCGTAAAAGCGGTGAGTTCACTTTATCCGTTGCGAGGTCAGCTAAAAATTAGCGACGGAAGTGAAAATGAAATCACCACTTCTCAATCACCATTAGAAGGCGAAGTGTGGGTCGAAAAACGTATTTTTCCCGCTTTAAAACTTAACTTGGGCGATATGTTAAATGTCGGCGAAAAAGCCTTAAAAATAAGCAAAATCCTGACCTACGAACCTGATAGACAAGGCGATTTTTATAGTATGTCGGCACGAGTGATGATGAATGAGCGCGATTTAGCACAAGCGCACGTTATTCAAGCGGGAAGTCGTTTGCATTATTCCTTTCAATTTAGCGGCGATGAAAAAGCGTTAAAAGCGTTTCACGATTACGTCACACCACAATTAAATGCTTCGCAACGCATTATCGACATTCATCAAAATCGCCCTGAAATTGGCGAAGCTCTGCGTCGAGCAGAAAGTTATTTGGGACTACTCAGCATTTTAGTGGTGCTAATTTCAGGCGTGGCGATTGCGATTGCGACTCGTCGTTATACAGAACGCCATTTTAATACCGTCGCTGTTTTACGTTGTTTGGGGTACAAACAAAATCAAGTGATGACGTTGTTTATGTTGCAATTTTTGATGTTAGGTTTTTTTACCAGCGCGTTAGGTTGTGGCATTGGCGTGATGGCTCAATACGGTTTGTTTTATTTATTGAAAAGTTTTTTACCTGCAACCATTGCTGCGCCGAGTATTTTTTCGTTGTTGCTTGGTTTTTTGATGGGCATGACTATTTTGTTTGGTTTTGCGCTGCCACCGCTTTTGCAAATGCGAAAAGTGAGCATTTTGCGTGTTTTTCAACATCAATTAGAAACCGCAACGCCAAGCGCGTTGCTGGTTTACGCCATTGCGTTGAGTTTGACGAGTTTTTTTATTTGGTCTTATACAGACAATCTAAAAATGACGGCAATTATTATCGGTGGTGGATTATTAACGCTGTTAATTCTTAGTCTTTTGCTCACGTATTTTCTGCGTTACGCAAAACGCTTTTTGCCTAAAATTCCTCTGAGTTGGCGTTTTGGTGTTGAAGCATTATTGCGAAATCCCAAAATAAGCACCGTGCAAATTCTCGCGTTTAGTGTCACGTTGGTTGCGATGATTTTAAGCTACAGCGTGCGAACGGATTTGCTCAAAGATTGGCAATTACAACTTCCCTCGAATGCGCCAAATCATTTCGCCATTAACATTTTCCCCGAACAATTTGAAAAAATTTCTAATGAGTTCAAACAACAAAATATCCACAGCAGCGGCATTTATCCTGTTATCAGCGGGCGTTTAATTGCGATTAACAATGTTGCGGTGCAAAAAATTGTCTCCAAAGAAACACAAGGCGATAGAGCGATTCGGCGTGATTTAAGTTTAACGTGGTCGGCACAATTGCCGGAAGATAATCAAATAATTTCGGGCGAGTGGTGGAATCAAACCCCTGTTAAAGATCAGGTTTCCATTGAAGAAAAATTAGCGAAAAGTTTGGGGGTAAAACTGGGTGATAAATTAACTTTTACCATAAGCAATCAACAAGTTATGGCAAACGTAACCAGTATTCGCCGTTTGCGTTGGGATACGATGAAACCCAATTTTTATATGGTTTTTTCGCCAACAACTTTAGATAATTATCCGCAAACTTTTTTAACCAGTTTTTTTCTGCCAAAAGAACAGAAAAATTATTTAAATCAATTAGTTAAATCCTATCCCAATGTCACCGTTTTAGAAGTTGATTTTGTTTTGTCGCAGTTAAAAGCCATTTTCACACAACTAACTTCAGCGATTAACTACATTCTTTATTTCGCGTTGTTTGCAGGTTTGACGGTGTTATTTGCTGTGATACACGCCAGCTTAGACCAGCGTATTTATCAAAGTGCATTGATGCGGGTTTTAGGTGCAAATCGTGCTTTATTGCGAAGAACGCATTTACTCGAATTTGCATTATTAGGATTTTTTGCGGGTTTGCTCGCGGTATTTATTTCACAAGTGTTACTTTTTGCACTTTATCATTGGGCATTAAATTTAACGTATAGCCCAAATTTATCCTTGTGTGTTTTAACACCTTTTAGCAGTTCGGTTTTAATTTCTTTAGCAGGTTTTGGTTGTGTGAAAAACGTGACAAACAAACCACTAATAACTATTTTAAAAGAGAAATAACGTATTTTTTCAAAAAATGATACTGACATAGTTATTGATCATCTCACTAGTATTAAATTTCAATGCAAATTAAGAGCTAAAAAGCACAAACAAAGTTCCAAAATAAAATATGGCAACGAGTTTTTCGAAAAAATGAACCATCTCGAACATTAAATCCTAACGTCACCAACATTTTTTTTAGATGATCACAACACAAAGTAATTGGTGGGTGATATTTTTTACACTATTTTTCATTTTCATATTTGACACTATATTTAAGTCGGAAGATTTCAGGCTAGTTGTCGCCTCGACGTAAAATTCTAGGCAGCCATTTTATGCTGAATTTCCTCCTTAAGGTTTAATTTTTGGTGTACGTTAGTCGTATCGGGATTTAGGTCAACGAATTGA
>BJHG01000057.1 GCA_014191975.1 Methylococcaceae bacterium
ATAAATACGCAACAACAGAAACATCAGTTCTGGTTTAAAAAAATGGGACAGCGCCATTCAGCTGGAGTGTAAACAGACTCTATCTTAAATTAAGACATTATTTGTCTGGACAATGGGGTCCACTTTAAACATCAGGTACTATCTAAAACACGCACAATTAATTTCCGTGTGAATACTTGTCCCACTTTATTTGGTGAAAAAGTGGTTTTGAGGATTTTAGATCCAAATAATGTTCAATTAGGAATTGAGCAATTAGGCTTTGAACCAGAACAGCAAAAACTTTTTCTAGAAGCCATCAATAAACCATATGGCTTGGTTCTCGTAACCGGTCCTACTGGAAGTGGTAAAACAGTGACACTGTACACAGGTTTAAATATCTTAAATTCGCCAGAGCGTAATATTTCTACCGCTGAAGATCCCGTTGAAATTACCGTTGAAGGGATTAACCAAGTTAACGTAAATGTGAAAGCAGGACTAACATTTGCCACCGCGTTACGCGCTTTTTTACGACAAGATCCCGATATTATTATGGTCGGCGAAATTCGAGACACTGAAACAGCTGAAATTGCTGTAAAAGCAGCGCAAACAGGGCATTTAGTTTTATCTACATTACACACAAATGATGCACCACAAACACTTAATCGTCTAATGCAAATGGGGATTCCTCCTTTTAATGTCGCGTCGGCAGTGAATTTGATTATGGCGCAACGATTGGCGCGGCGATTATGTGAAAAGTGCAAAGTAACCGCCGAATATCCAGAGAGTTTTTTATTGTCAACAGGCTTTAATAAAGAAGAACTTGGTAATTTAAAACTTTTTAAAGCAGTAGGTTGTAACTTATGTAGTTACGGCTTTAAAGGGCGTATCGGTATTTATCAAGTTATGACATTAGGCGAAAAGATGAGAGCGTTAATTTTAGCAAATGGAAATGCAATGCAAATTGCAAATCAAGCCACCGAAGATGGTATTAACGATTTACGCGCATCGGGACTCAATAAAGTTCGACTGGGCTTGATAAGTATTGAAGAGCTAGATCGCGTGACAATTGAATAACGAGAAAAAGTATAATGGCAGATATAAAACATCCTGAAAAAGCAAAAGATGCGATAAAACAGTCGAATTTACATGGTCTGGAAAAGACAGGCAATACAATAAAGTGTCGGGAACAATAATCATGAGCAATGAAAAACTGGCTCGCATTGAGTTACGCCGACAAGGCATTATTGTCATACGAATAAAGAAAAAATCTGTCCCTATTTTTACTAAACGGATACAAAAAATTACCACCGCTGATATTGCGATTTTTGCGCGACAATTGGCGACGATGTTAAAGGCAGGCATTCCTATTGTTCAGGCATTAGGTATTGTTGGACAGGGCAACGAGAATTTGAGTATGCGCGATTTGCTATCAAAGATTAAAACCGATGTTGAAATAGGCGATAGTTTGACGCAAGCATTGCGAAAAAATCCCGAACAGTTTGATGATTTATTTTGTAATCTTATCGAAGCAGGTGAGCGCGGAGGGGTTTTGGAAGCGCTATTAGATAAAATTGCGATATATAAAGAAAAAAGCGAGTCGATGAAAAAGAAAATCAAAAAAGCACTGACATATCCGATATCTGTGATTGCAGTTGCTTTTATTGTATCGATTATTTTGCTTGTTTTTGTGGTTCCTGTTTTTGATGATTTATTTAAAAGTTTTGGTGCCGATTTACCTGCATTTACCAAAATGGTGGTTGCAATGTCAAAATGGATGCAGGCTTATTGGTGGATGGCTAGCGTAATTTTAGCTGCTATTTCTTTCACATTTATGTTTTGCAAAAAACGGTATGAGTCATTCAATTATTTTTTAGATAAAATCATTTTAAAAGTGCCAGTGATTGGTGCAATAATTGGAAAGTCTGCTATTGCCCGATTTTCACGCACATTAGCCACAATGTCAACGGCGGGTGTTCCTTTAGTGGAAGCATTAGATGCGGCAGCCGGAACGTGTGGAAATCGACTTTTTAGAGATTCTATTTTAAAAGTGCGTGACGAAGTGATGACTGGGCAGCGCTTACAAGACGCGCTTCCTGAGTCGGGTTTATTTCCACACATGGTAATCCAAATGATTTCTATCGGCGAAGAATCAGGTGCATTAGATGAATTACTGTCTAAAGTTGCCGATTTTTATGAAGAAGAAATTGATAATTTAGTGGATAATTTAAGTAGTTTAATGGAACCCATGATTATGATGATTTTAGGTGTTTTAGTAGGTGGTTTAATTGTGGCAATGTACTTGCCGATTTTCAAACTAGGCGAGGTAATACATTGATACAATTTTTTAACGACTTAACTTTATTAACGGCACCCTATCCGTTTACTGCGTTAATTGGTGTAATAGGATTACTCATTGGCAGTTTTTTAAATGTCGTAATTTACCGTCTCCCTATTATGATGAATCGACAATGGCGAAAGGATTGCTTGGAATATTTAGAACTTGAAAATGACACGCCACATACTGTTTTCAATCTCTCACTACCTGCATCACATTGCACGCATTGCCAAACAAAAATTCAACCTTGGCAAAATATTCCCATTTTGAGTTATTTGTGGCTGCATCGGAAATGTGCGAAGTGTAATGCATCAATTTCTTGGCGTTATCCAGTCGTTGAATTTTTAACCGCTTTTTTATCAATGATTGTAGCCTGGCATTTTGGTTATGGTGAACAAGCGGCAGCGGGATTATTATTAACATGGGGTTTAATCACACTTAGCTTAATTGATTTAGATCATCAATTATTGCCTGATGTGATTGTTTTGCCAATGCTATGGCTCGGCTTAATTGCTAGTTTACTCGGAATTTTTACGGATAGTGCAACTAGTATTATTGGTGCAATAAGCGGGTATTTGGCATTATGGTCGGTGTACCACAGCTTTAAATTATTCACAGGTAAAGAAGGTATGGGGCATGGGGATTTTAAATTATTAGCAATGTTCGGTGCGTGGTTGGGTTGGCAATATTTGGGATTGATTATTTTACTTTCATCCATTGTTGGCACATGTATTGGAATTACGTTAATTTCATTAAATAAACAAAGTCGAGATGTTCCAATTCCATTTGGCCCTTATTTGGCGATTGCGGGATGGATTGCTTTATTGTGGGGCAATAATTTGAACCAATGGTATTTTGGATAGTTCATTGGTTCGTATTTATCATTGAAATTCTAGGCGAACTCTTTTGCCGTCTTTGAAAGCTTTAAACAGCTTATCCTTGATTTCAGTTGTATACTGTTCAACCTCTTCTTCCGTTTCAAAATAGGTTTTATCTTTGGGTCTAATATTTATGATTTGAACGATTTTTTTAGGTGTACGCTCAGATTGATAATTTGGGGTTGCTTGTTCTTTCTTTTTTCTATGAAACAGACTTGAGAATGATTTAGGCGATGGGTCACTATAGCTTTGTGATTTACTGGATCCAGATTCTGATCCAGATTCTGATCCAGATTCTGATCCCGCATTTAAGCATTCAGGCGGAATTGAAACATTACCACCACTACACGGTTTATTGGCCATAGAATCACGCACACAACTCCAATACCTTTCTTTTATGTCAGCACAAGAATCAGCTCGCGAAAGCATTGGCAAGCTAACTAAAATCAGCATGCTAAATAAAGTGAGTGTAATACATCTTTTTTTCATATTAATTCCTCTTAATAGATTTCAAATAATTCAATCGGCTAATCATCAGCTACACGCATTCATTTAAATAATCTTCCCTAAGTTAGTTAAATGCTCTTCTAACTGGCTCAAAACGTCACGCTGATTACCCGTTAAATTCATGCCGCTTCGTAATTCTTGCACGCGATCATAAATCTCTTCTATACATTCTTCTTGTTCAGTGCGACGTAAATACAATTTATTGACCATTTGGCGAAATGCAAAACTCAATTTACGGAATTGACCTTTTTCATTTGCAATATTTACCGCATCTAATTGAGCTCCATCGCTAATTTGTTCGCATAATTCTGTCAAACGGTGCAACGGTGCAGAGCTGTTATTGTTGATATAGATTGCAATCACTGCGCTAATGGCACCTGCTAGAATTAGCGTAATCAAATTTCCAACAAAAATAAACACACCTAAGCGACTCCAAGCTTCCACGATATTCAAATAAACCGTGGTCGGTGGCTCGGATGTAATCCAATAAATCAATCCAGAATAACAACAGCCTGCAATAAAAACTATTGCGAATAAACGCAAAAAAATACGTCCTAACGCTAAAAATCGTGGATTCGAACGGCGACGAGAAGTGCGATAATTCATGCGTTTTACCTTAAAATTAGTCTGGGAAACTTTGAACCCATGCCAATTGGCGTGGCAAACAAATGGTGTTTAAATCGTAAGTAGCTTGAGCGAATTCACGTGCATTTTTTCCTAAACGAGCACGTTCATCAGGTAACTCGAGTAATTCACAAACATTATTAGCAAGCTCATCTTGATCAAAAAAATCGACCAATCGTCCAGTATCATTATGACGAATTGCTTCATGTAAAGGTTGTGTATCGCTGGCAACAATGCAACAACCAACGCTCATTGCTTCTAATAAGCTCCAACTTAATACAAATGGATACGTTAAATAAACATGAATTCGTGATAACTGTAGCAACGGAATAAAATGTAAATAATCAATGTGACCAAGAAAATGAATACGATTCATATCAAGATTTTCAACTACCTCATTGAGGAAAATATCTTTCCATTTTTGCTCATCAGGTGCTTTCGATCCATAACTTACTCCATCTGCGCCAACAATTAAAATACGTGCTTTTGGACAGCGACGCATTATTTCTGGTAATGCTCGCATGAACGTGTGATAACCACGATAGGGCTCTAAATTACGATTCACAAAAGTAATGATTTCATCATCTCGCGTTAATTTAATCGTGCCACCACCATTGACATTAAGTGTTAAAGATACGCTTGAATTTGGTGCAATCGTATCGGTATCAATACCATCATGAATTACGGCAATATTATCTCGAAACGTTTCTGGAAAAGTGCTTGCTTGCCAATGTGTTGGTGAAATCCCTGCATCAGCAATGTCAAAATGCAGCAAATTATTAGTATTTTTTAAGCGCAAACGGCAGTCGTTTGTCGGATCGTCATTCATAAACTCAGGGTCGAAATTTACATCTGTGCCATGCGTGTGATAAAAAAATTCGCAATATATCGCTAATTTCGTGTCAGTCCAAACGTCTTTTAAAAACAAACTTTCTCCCCAACCAGAATGGGCAATAATTAAATCTGGTGTAAAACCCGAATCGCGTAATTCCAATGCAGCCCGAAAACATGCTTCACCGCGAATTACTTTGGTTTCAAAATCACTCACCCAAGGGTGTACATTCGGGGTTGTACCGCGTGTGGCTGAATAGCTAATCATCCTAACATTTTGCCAGCTTTCAGGTGAATTTTTTTGCATCGTAAAAGCAACGACTTCATTATTTGAATCAGCGGCAAGAGCAGGAGCTAAGTGCTTAAATTGTCCTGGGAAATTTTGATGAATGAATAAAATTCGCATAGTTTTTAGATTAATTTTTTTTTAAAAATGCTTCGACACGATATAAATCTTCAAGTGTATCGACGCCTGCTGGTGGTGTTTTCTCAACGATTTGTACGATAATTTTTTCACCGTGCCACAAAATCCTCAACTGTTCTAAAGCTTCAATTTGTTCAAGTACTGACATTTCCCATACGCAGTATTTTTTCAAAAATCCAGCTGTGTAAGCATAAAGCCCAATGTGTCGAAGCGGGGATAATTCAGCAGACATTTCTTTTGTTGTTGCAAAAGTAGCACGATTCCACGGAATCGGCGCACGACTAAAATACAGCGCATAACTGTTTTTATCCAAAACTACTTTCACTGCATTTGGATTGAAAATTTCATCCGCTTCATCAATTCTAGCCGCAAGTGTCGCAATACCCGCTTGATTTTGATTCGCTAAAGTGAATGCCACTTGGCGAATATAATCTGAGGGTAAAAGTGGTTCATCACCTTGTAAATTGACGATAATTGTATCGTCAGTCCAACCTAATTTCTCTGCAGCTTCAGCAATCCGTTCAGTACCACTTCTATGATTTTTTCGGGTTAAAATGGCTTGAAATCCTAATTCTGAAACGGTGTTTAAAATACGTTTGTCATCAGTGGCAACTACAATTTCATCGGCATTTGCTTCTTTCGCGCGTTCGCAAACATGCGCTATCGTCGGTTTTCCCGCGATTAACAATAATGGCTTTCCGTGCAAACGGGTTGAACCATATCGCGCTGGAATCACCACTTTAAAAGGCACACTCATTTTCGCAATAAATCCATTTCTTCAAGCGATAAATGACGTGCGTCATCTTCTAACATCACAGGAATAGAATCACGAATCGGAAACGCTAAATGGTCTGCACTACAAATTAATTCTTGTGCTTCCTTTTGGTAAAGCAACGAACTTTTACAAATTGGACACGCTAAAATTTCTAATAATTTTGGATCTATCATAAGGCTCTCTTAAAAGGTTTTGTTTTGAGTAAAGTTAAAAACTTTGTATCGAATTCTGCCGGCAGTCTTGCGGTTACGGGAACAAACCAATATTTTTCAGTAGTGAAAGCTTTGCATTTCACGGCATCTTTTTCAGTCATAAATACAGGAGAATTTTTAAAACTAATTTCGTTTGCCGTAAAAATGTGATGATCAGGAAAACTATGGTCAGTTCGCTGAGAAAGTCCTGCATTTCCAAGTTGTTTAAAAAACCGTTCTGGATTTCCAATCCCTGCAATTGCATGACATTCAACATTTTCAAATTCAGCTAATGATTTTCTTTCACCTGTCAGTAAATTCACAGCCACATCACCCACTAACTGCATTTGCCATTCATGCCAGGCTGTATTTTCAGTTGGCTCGCCATTTACCACTACGAAATCAACATTATTTAAACGATCAATCGGTTCGCGTAAAGGTCCGGCTGGCAAACAAATTGAATTGCCAAAACGTCGTTCACCATCAATGACGGCAATTTCAATATCCCGTTTCAATGCGTAATGTTGTAGTCCATCATCTGCCAAAATTACATCACATTGCGCGTGTTTCAACAAAAATTGCGCCGCATCTACTCGATTTACACCCACTGCCATTGGACAATTAGTTTTTTGTACGATCAATAAAGCTTCATCACCAACTTCATTTGCCATGCTGTTTGGTAAAACCATTTGCGTCACTGCTTTACCACCATAACCACGACTAATAATTCCGACGCGATAACCTTCTTGCTGTAACAACGTCGCTAAATAAATACATAAAGGGGTTTTTCCTGTGCCGCCAACCGTAATATTGCCTACAATAATAATGGGCACAGGTAATCTTACACTTTTGTAATAACCAATTTTATACAGCCAACGTCGAAATCTTACAAAATCTGAAAACAAAAATCCAAAAGGCATTAACGCCGCACCAATAAAATGGTCGCTATACCAAATGTCGAGAAAATAACGCGAAATTGTTTTTTTCATAATTAGTAGAGACTTTACGCTTTGTTAATAAAGTGCCACAACCCCAATTCTTTCGGAGTAAGACCGGCGTTACTCAATGCAACTTCTTCAAATTCTGCTTTGTCAGTCATAATGCCGAGTTGTCGAATTTGAGACATTAACGTTTTGAAATGCTCAACAGCATGTGCAGGTGTCGCAGCAATTTTATGCAGTGGCAATCCAGCAATATCATCTTTTAACTCTCGATCATATTTTGCTTTCTCAATCAATCGTTGAACCTCTTCCTCACTTAGATGAAGTCGTTTTGCCTCTCTGTTAATAATATCCGCTTCATTCTCATCGATAATGCCATCAGAAAGCATATCGTAAAGTGCATTTTTGAGTGTTTCACGTTCAATTCGTAATTGATCTGTAAAAGCAGAAGACAATAACGCGGCTGGAATCGCAAAAATACCAATTCCCAAAAGGGCGAGAATTATAGTCATGACTCGCCCCATCGGTGTAATTGGCGATATATCACCATAACCAACCGAAGCTAACGTAATAACCGCCCAATAAATCGATTGCGGGATATTTTCGAATTTTTCAGGTTGTGCTTCATGTTCGAACAAATAGCCTAAACTTGCAGTTAACACAACCAGCAGCAACATAATGAACGCAGATGCCCCTAATACTGGCCATTCTCTTGCAATTACTGTCGTTAAGGTTGATGTCGCCCCAGTGTAACGTGTTAATTTCAGTAAACGTAGTAATCTGAACACTCGGAAAAATCGTAAATCAAGTAAATGATGTAAGAAGGCTTCGAGAAAAAATGGTAAAATAGCCAATAAATCAATTATACAGGCTCCCTTTTTAGCTTGTTTAAATCGCCCTAAGATTGCTTTTTCAAACCCTGGTTCTTCCACGCAAGAATAAATCCGCATACAGTATTCGAGTGTGAAAACTCCCACAGCAACTGTATCGAGCATAATAAATTGAATGTTAAGAATGTAGCTAATAGCAAACACGGATTCCAACACCACAGCAATAACGGACACAACAACCCAAACAACGATAAATGTATCAAAAAGACTTTGTAGGCTACCGCCGTACATACTTTGAAATACTAATGCGTGTATTTTTTGGCGAAATGTACGTCCTTGATTCATTAATTTAAATTCTTGATAAGCAGGAATTAAAACACGGAACAATTTAAGAATTCGTAATAATCTCAAGAAACGTAACATCCGCAAATCAATTGAAATAAATGCTTGGAGGTAAAATGGCATTACCGACAACAGATCTATAATCGCAAATGGACTGGTTATATATTTCAAATAAGGGTATTTACTATTTTTAAATTCTTCGTCTTCTACTGCCAAACACAAGCGAGTGAAGTATTCGATGGTAAATACAACGACCGAAAACATATCAAAAAAATGAAACAAATGTTTATGTGGTTCAAATATGGCAGGAACATGTTCAAACACCAATACAAATAGATTCAGAATAATAAGTGTACTAATCCAGCTATCGACATTTTTTTGGAAATTATTATCAATCTTAGGATCGAGTAACCAACTATAAAGCCATTTTCGCAATGGTAAATTTTGATCAATATTTGCACGAGTCTGCTGAATACCAATTTGAACCAGTATCTTTGTAGTTGAATCGTATTCATTTTTTTGAATACTTACTTTTTTAGGTGAATCCATAATACCCTCCTTAAAATTCTACTTCTGCGATGAAAATAGGAAATGCCTCGTTGTCACACACGGTAATACGAATTTGCATTTTTTGATCAATTCGATCAGATTCAACCAGTTTACTAGTCGTAAAAGGCAACGCAGAACCACTAGGTGTAGGTGTTAATTTTTCAAGTATCATTAAGCCCGTTAAGCTTTCATCATCATGATCACATTTCGCCCCAAATGTAATCGGTGTGTCAAAAAACGGATTAGTTAATGCTGCTAATGATGAGGGGGGAGTCATAATTGCTTTTAAACACTCACCCCATGTTCTAGGTATAGATTTTGTATCAGTAGAATTTGTATCAGTATTAGAAATTGTTGCCGTTGGAGCGCATTCACTTGTCACATAATTCGTGTTAAATCTCTCAGTTCCAGCTTGAGTCAACCAACTTGCCCACTCTTCACCATTACGTTTAGTCGTTTCTGTTTTCACTCCCTCTGAGTACGCCACTGAGCCAGACCACCCTAAAAACATTAGTATAGCAATAACGGAAATTATAAAAATAATATCAGGCAATGTAAGAGCAGGATTTTTAACAGGATTATTATCATTCATATTGTAAAGCTCTCGGTAAATAATTAAATTAAATATTGAATTTAGATTATAAAGCACTCCAGATACACTTTAAATTTTTTCATTTCAATATCGGTGTTTGTGTGAATAATTGCTAAAATCACTTAAAATGTGACAGTTTTACCCAGATATTTAGCAACCTACATGCCAGAAATCCGAAATCAATGAATAACATTACTTTTGTATGTTTTTTATAAAGCCTTTTAACGGCATTATTTCCAGTTTGTTAAAATTAAACAGCATTTTTATGGGTAATAAAAATAGAAATTATTAAAACAAACAACAACCAACCCGCGACCAATAAACCAATCACACCGTCGTAATGGCTCACTAAAAACGAATACGGCGTGGTTAAATCGACGTGCATTGTCGATTTACTTATTCTAATCAGTGTAACCCAACCAGTATGACAACCAATACAAACGGCCAAATTCATATCATCGCGCAATCGCAACATTCCTAAAAATAATCCAACCGAACATAATGCCAAAAACGCTGTCCAATCTTGCATCGCGAAAACGTTATGATACGCTTCACCTAACAGTTGAAAGCTGCCATTCCAACTTAACGTTTCTTCTGAAACGGGCGATTTACTGTCCAAAAAATGCAAACCTGCATAATAAATTGAACTTATTAAAATGGCTAAAAATGGCGATAAATATTTTCTTAAACTCGCCAATAGCAAACCGCGAAACACTGATTCTTCGACGATTCCAATTAGCACCGCCAATCCAAACGCAATACCGATTTTTTTTGCAATCCAACCCAGTGTCCAAACTTTTGTTGCGTCGATAGAATGAATGCCCAAAAAATTAAGCGCAAAGAATACCGGCAACAAAATCAGCAAGCTCAAACCAAAGCCATGCCAAAATTGTTTAAACATCGCTTTAAAAGGAGCGTAGCCCAACATTTCTTTATTCAAACCCAGCCATTTTGAAACAGGAAAAATACTCAGCAACAACATAATTTGCGACAACCGAATCATCAGTTTTCGCAGAATGGTCGGGTCGTCGAAACTCAACGCAATTAAGTAACTAAAAACACACGCACTGCTTGTTATCGCCAGTAAAATCAACATTGGCATGAATGCATAAAACAGACTTCGACGCATTATTGGAAATCTCCCCACAACATTTGTACCGCCGATAATGCTGCGAGTGAAGCGGTTTCAGTGCGTAAAATTCTCGCACCTAATCGAACTGGAATAAATCCTGCCGCTTTCGCAATTTCACGTTCTGAGCTAGAAAAACCACCTTCAGGTCCTGTGAGCAATGTCACTGAATTATTTTCAGGCGAAAGTTGCGCGAGTGTCATTTCAGCATACGGATCGAGAAAAACTTTCAACCCACCCTGCTCTGTAATCCACGCATTCAACGTCGAAACCGCACCAAAATCAGGTAAAACCGTACGTCCACTTTGTTCAGCAGCGTGTTGAATAATTTTTTGCCAATGTTGCCAACGCTGTGTTTTTTTTTCGTATTTAAATTGAACCACGCAACGCTCGGTAATCAATGGCGTTATTGACGTTACACCTAATTCCACCGCTTTTTGTACTGAAAAATCCATTCTGTCACCGCGCGAAATTCCTAAACCCAACTGAATTTTTAAGTTTGATTCGACAGAACGGTCAACAAAGTTTTCTAATTCTACTCGAACCGATTTACGACTGACTTCGAGAATTTTTCCAACATATTCGCCGCCCGTTCCGTTAAATAAAATTATTGGCGCGTCACTTTTCAAACGTAAAACGCTTCGCGCATAATGCGCGTTGTCGTCGTCTAATTCAATCGTGCTGGCGGTTTGTAGCGTCGCATTTGTGTAAAGTCTTGAAGTTCGCATTTTTACTCTTCAAAAATCGCCGCGTTTATATTCAACGCGCCGTTAAAAATAGCTTTGTCTTTAACGAAACCGAATTTTGTTCCGCTCAAATTGGCACCTTTGAAATGCGTATTTTCTAAACGTGCGCCATTTAAATCAGCCATCGTCAAATCGACATTCGTCAAATTCGCACCCGACAAATCAACCCGTTTCATCAACGCCCGATTTAAATTTGCACCCGTTAAATTCGCATTCGACAAATTCACTCCGTTCAAACTCACGCGCATCAAACCCATCGGCTGATTTTTCATATCTACGCCCCAATTTGCATCGGTTAAATTTGCACCTTTTAAATTGGCGCGATCTAAATTCGCAATGAAACGGCTACCACTTAAATTCGCACCACTCAAATCGGCATCCATCATGCTCACACCAAAAATGCTGGTGTTCGACAGATTAGCGTGAGAAAAATGAATCCGCGTCATCACCGTTAAATCTAAATTCAAATTCGATAAATCGCTGTCGTTCAAATTCGCATCACGCAAATCGGTTCCCCATAAATCTGCATTACGAAAATCGAGTTTTGACAAATCTAACGTGCGAAAATCTTTACGACGCAAATCGGCAACGTGCGTTTTGTCTGCACTTTTCAATTTTTGTTCGATTTCAACGCGGGTTAAATCTGCCGCGAAGATGTTTAAACTCATTGCTAATGCGGTAAAACCTAAACTTATTTTTTGTAATTTCATTTTTCGCTCCAAAATCTAACGTCAAAAATTCGCTAATTTTAGTCATTCACATCGTAATCAATTGAACGTGAACAACGCAACGCATCAATAACAGGTTTTGTTTTTTGTAAATGCGGGAACTGTTGTAACAATCGAAAAACCAACTCCAAATATCCCTCATCGAGTTGTTCTATTTCCTGTTTTAAATCTTCTTTTGTAACCATTTCATTCTCCAAAAAAATCACCCTTCAAAAATTCCGCGCGGGCGGATTGAAAACCCACCCGCACAAAATCAAAACACTGTCGCTAACGCACCAACCGAACAGAGCTATTATTGTAGTACTTAAAATAGTAAGTAGAACTGCTGTTCATAAAGAAGACATACCACGCATAGTTACTATTGTAGGCACTGGAAGTCCAATACCGGAAGATTTCAGGCTAGTTGTCGCCTCGACGTAAAATTCTAGGCAGCCATTTTATGCTGAATTTCCTCCTTAAGGTTTAATTTTTGGTGTACGTTAGTCGTATCGGGATTTAGGTCAACGAATTGA
>BJHG01000058.1 GCA_014191975.1 Methylococcaceae bacterium
GTGTTATCCACGCCTGTCTTTCCGCTATAGGCTGATTCCAGACTTTTTTTTAAGCCAATCTAATTCCATATTCAACTGCCCAATTTTGGCATACAGCCGATCCGGATCGCTCTGTGCATTGACAGGCTTGGGACCCCGTTTACCTTCAAAAAGACTACCCGCATTGTCCATCAATTCCTTTTTCCATTGACTTACCTGGGTCGGATGGACTCCGTTTTCCTGGGCGATCTCATTGATTGTCTTTGTGCCTTTAACCGCTTCCAAGGCAATCTTAGCTTTTTGTGATCCTGTAAAAATCTTCCGCTTGCTTTCACTCATTTGCCACTTCTCTTTTTTCGACAGAGTATAGCTTAAACTATTGTCCGGATTTCAGGGTCCACTATAAATAAACTGATTTGAATGCTCAACCATGTTTGTGATAAAGTTTCTCGTAGCCTGCTCATATTATTGATAGTAATGGTTATTTTGCGATTCTATTTTATCATTTCAGAGCAGGTGTTTTTCTTTTTTCTTGGCCAATCTAGCCATAAATCAAACCACTTTCAGCCGTTTTGCAAGTTGCTCTAAGTGATTAAACTTGCCACAGAAACTATGTCAAAATATTTACAGCACAGTATTCAGAAGAGAAGATAGGCAGTGTATTTATTAAACGGTCAAAAATGCTCAGTTTAATTTTGGGCAATAAATACTTCCATGCGTTCAACTTATGTTGCTTATACAGAGCAGTGTATTGGCAGCCAAAAAACAACACGCTGAAGATAAGATGATAACTGCCATACAATTGAAAAATCATTGTTTGCACTGACTAGCGCTGTGCTGGGTGTGCCGATTTTATTGTTGGAATTTATTTGGTTAGGGAGCGAAGAATGAGCGAAGACAGAGACCCACACAAAGCGGTTGATTATATTTTGAAGAACGCGGCGCTATTTGCCAAAGCGAAAGCAGAAAGAACTTATATCGAGCATTATCGCAAATCTCTCAAGGGCATCTTGATGAAGCGAAGCATGGAGACAACGATTGGTGCACAAGAACGTGAGGCATATGCTCACTCAGAGATGATCGCACTATTGGAGGGATTAAGAGTGGCCGTGGAGATTGAAGAAAAGTTGAAGTGGGACATCACAGCGGCTGGACTACGAGTTGAAATATGGCGAACAGAGCAAGCAAATAACAGAGCAGAGGGTAAAGCAACACGATGACGGACTTCCAAGCGACAGAAGGTTTTTTTTGAGTACTATAATCAGGCTAAAAACACTTCGTTCGCGATAACGTGAGGGGAATGTGCCATAGAATATACGCTTTACTTGTAAGAGTTTGAATGCAACCTAATAAGCAGGGAAAGTGAACACCAAGTACAAGCTGAAATCAACATTGCAAGACATTGAAATGTTCTGCCTTACAAATCATTACGTTTAAAAAAATAGTAAATTATTTTCTATGGGAGTTGATTATTTAGGGTCATCGTAGATATTTAACGAAGGCTTCTTTTCTTGGTAGAAATAACCACTAAATAAGCGACTACGCCTATAGCAAAGTTTATCAAATCAGGAAGTTATTTTTAACCCGATTCTTAGTTTGATTTTTGAGGGCTTTGAATTAGTTTTACCCAATCATTAGATGCTTTTTCAACCCCTCGACCAGATAAATGGCAGCCATCCCATCTATCATTAGCATTAATTAAATCAGTATTAGGTCCCATAAATACATTTTTTAATTTGGTGACATCACGCTGACTTTTTAAGATAGAAGCAGATGAAAAACCGTCATCCGAAGATGTATTAGGGCAATGAGCGCTTGCTTGAGAAACAAAAAATTTAGAATTTGGATAATAACGCTGAGTTAATGTAATCACTTCTGTTAGACCATTTTCATATTCAGATTCATAAATTCCATTGTCACTTTCGCCCTGATGCCAGAGAAAATGGGTTATTTGAATATTATTTCCTTGAGTTTCTTTTAATCGATTTTCTAGCATTTTATTCAATTCACCTCCATTTCGCCAAAGCTTTACAGATGTACCACCTACACCAGCAGCAATTAAAATAATTTTATCCGCAATATTTTTTTCAATTAATTTATTTGCAGTAATCGTCCACATGCTTCCAGCATTCCCTGTTGCACCTAAAAGTGGATCTGTAGCGATATAGTAATGATTATCAAAATAATTAAATACATTTTTACTGTTTGCCTGAAATCTTTCGCCTGCTCCATTTGCGGAGTTACTTTGTCCAAATACGAAGGCAACTATCGTTTTATCAGTTACATTTGGCACTTGGGTTTGAAGCTTGGTTGGATCTTTAATTAATTGGGCAAATTCATTTGTAACTTGTCCAAATTCATTTGTATTTTGAGAGACTAGGGTAGCTTGTGGCATAACTCTCTGTTTTATATACATTGCCGTACGAAAAAGATGGTCATTATTTAGTGCAGAATGTATGCCAATTAACAATGTAATAATTCCAATCGTGGTAATTGATAACAAATAAAAACTATATGTTACTGTCTTTTTTAAAAAACTAGTTTGATTATTACTTTCTTCCGTATTCATTTTTACCTTCAGCATAGACGGTGAGATTTATTTAACTAATTTTTAATTAGCCAAAAGTCGAGCCGTTGTAACCCCAAAATGCTGCAGGTATATTACTAAATTCAATATAAATTCTATCAGGTGCAATACTTAATTCTGTATTCAGCAATTCACTGATAGAGGCACTTAATGATTTAGCTTGTTTTTCAGTTAAGCCAATACTCTTGAATTCCAAAAAAGCCAATGCGACATCTTTACCTGCAAATAACATCTCTGGATTGTGTGTAAGTGCGACCATTACATACAATTCTGGCTTCCCAGTTTCTTTAGCTGCGAGTTGTGAAAGCCGACGTAAAACGTTTGACTTATCTGCAACGTCAACATTTGTATTTAATTTAATGTAGGGCATAAAAAATCCTTTGTTATCTATGGTTTTGCTTTAGAAATGTCATTTCGCTAATGATGTATTGATTATTCTTAACTTTATTCAAAGATACCATCCGACTCAATCGTTCATATTCATTTTGAAAAAACATTGCGACAAATTCACTAAAATTAAAGTTTTTCAGCACGTTTCGCATCATTCCAAAATATATCTAATTCGTCTAGTGCACAATCTTTCAAAATACGTCCTGACGCGGCAACATGTTTTTCAATGTAATGAAAGCGCTTAGAAAATTTCTGCGTACTTTGTTTTAACGCAACTTCAGGATTCACATTTAAATGTCGCGCTAAATTCACTACAACTAATAATAAATCGCCGATTTCTTCTTGAATATGTGCTTGATTTCCAGATTCCCAAGCCTCTTTGACTTCGTCTAATTCCTCGAAAACTTTATCGAAAACAGGCGGAATTGTTTTCCAATCGAAACCATGTTGTGCGGCTCGGTCTTGAATTTTTTCACATTCCAAAAGTGCAGGCAACGACCGGGCTACACCAGACAAAACGCTTTTTGATTCAGGATTCTTTTCTGTACGCTCATCCGCTTTTGATTGCTCCCAAGCGGCATGACGTTCAGCATCTGTTTTAAAAACAGCATCCGAAAAAACGTGCGGGTGACGACGAATTAATTTGTCGGAAATCGATTCCGCGACTTGCTCAAATGAAAAAAAGCCACGTTCATTAGCGATTTGTGAATGAAACACAACTTGTAATAATAAATCCCCTAATTCAGCACGCAAATCTTCTAAATCTTCACGTTCAATTGCACCGACAACTTCATAAGCTTCTTCGATAACATAAGGAATTAAACTGGTGAAATCTTGTTTAATATCCCACGCACAACCTGTTTTTGGGTCGCGTAATTGCGCCATGATATCGAGTAAATTCTGAGTATTTTTTAGCATAGTTTTTAATGGATTTCAAAGTAGTTGTGCGATAAATTTTATCGCACAGATTATTGGATGCGTTAAACGAAAAACTTGCCAACATTCATCAGCGTTTTATAAATACCCCACGCTAATGGAATACCGACCACTAACCACGCGACAAAAACCAACGCCAGCGGCGTTGAAGTAGCGATATCGTCCGTTTCATTTGCACTCACTTCTTCATCGTGAATTTTGTCTTGCGCTAAATGTTCTTCGTGTTTAAGTTCTTTCGCATTCATAAACCATTTTTCGTCTACAGGGCGAATCAATAAATTACAAATCAGCCCCGCAATCAAAAGTCCCGCCAAAATCCACATAGTTTGGTTATAAACTTGTTCGCGTGGAATCCCTAACCCGAGCTGATAATCACGCATATAATTCACAATAACAGGCCCTAAAATCCCTGCTGTTGCCCATGCGGTGAGTAATCTTCCATGAATTGCACCAACCATTTGTGTGCCGAATAAATCCGCTAAATACGCGGGGACAGTGGCAAACGCGCCACCATACATACTCAAAATCAAACACAATGTACCAACAAACAACATTTTATTGCCTGCCATCGCGCTACCTGAAACACTTAAATACAACGCGCTACCGATAACAAAAAACACCATAAACGTTAATTTTCGCCCTAATTTGTCTGACAAACTGCCCCAGAAAAAACGTCCACCGATATTAAATAAACTCAATAATGCGGTAAACCCTGCGGCAACTGTCGCAATCGTCACAAGTTCGATTTTATCCAATTCGCTGTACGTTTTCGCCAATCCAATCAATTGCCCGCCGAAAACTTCTTGCAACATTGGCGACGACATACCAATTACGCCAATTCCCGCACTAATGTTCATGCACAATGCACCCCAAAGTAACCAAAACTGTTTGATTTTAAAAATATTTTTAACGTGAACGTGATGCGGTGTCACCATTTTGTTTTCCGTTGAAATAGCTGGCATCCAACCACTAGGTTGCCAACCCGAAACGGGCAAACGATACGTCATCGCACCTGACATCATAAACACAAAATAAATTCCAGCCATTACAATGAAGGTTTGCATCACACCAACATTCGTTTCATTCGCGAAATGCCCCATGAGCAATGTCGCTAATGGTGAACCAATCATCGCGCCACCGCCAAAACCCATAATAGCCATCCCCGTCGCCATTCCTCGACGATCTGGAAACCATTTAATCAACATCGACACGGGTGAAATATAACCCAAACCTAAACCAATGCCTCCGATGACACCTGAACCCAATAACATTAACCAGAATTGGTGCGTATAAATTCCCAATGCGGATAATAACATTCCACCACACCAACAAAATGCACTGACAACACCCGCGCGACGTGGTCCAACGTGTTCAAGCCAGCCGCCCCAAATTGCTGCTGACGAACCTAGAAATACGAAAAATAATGTGTACATCCAGCCCAGTGTTGAAATTTTCCAATCACACGTCGTGACAAATAATTCGGCAAAAAATCCAACGTCCGCCGCACAGGTAACACTTTCTTTAATTCCAATAGCTTTTGAAAGTGGCAACCAAAATACCGAAAAGCCATATGCCATTCCAATACATAAATGAATTGCTAACGCAGCAGGCGGCATTAACCAACGGTTAAAACCTGCGCCCGCAATCGTGTGTTTTTTGTCTAAAACGTTAAGAGGCATAATTTTTTTAAAAGTTAAATAGTTTTTAGGGTGAATAGGTAGGCATATTAAACAATGCCTGGAATTGGAAATAATAATGTAAACGCCGTACCTTGATAAAGTAAGTGATGGCTAATTCCATGATTTACACTGAAATTCGAATAAGAGCTAAACAACGTCTAGTCTAGTCCATGCCATGTTTTAAGAGTAGCAAAATGTAATAAAATGATCGGTCAACAGTAATCAGGACAAAAAGTTAAGCTACTTTTCGAAAAGTTTCGATGCTGGCGGGCGACATAATACCGCTATGGGAATGACTATGTTTACGAATGTGTCCTGATTAGTGTATAGCGATCAAAAGCGTTTTTTTATTTTTCGGGGCAGTTCAAATCTCCCTGTTTTAAATTTGCGTTCTTTATGATTACGGCTGTTGTAGTAAAATGGAAAACCACTTAAATCTTGACAAATTTACGGGCAGAAAATCTATCTTATTTTCAATCTAAATACAAAAATTGCCTTGATACTGTTCAGCTTAACTTTCATTTTTAAAACGCATGAAAACACTTTTTCCAAAAATTGAGCCATTTAATTCTTTCTTTTTAAAAACCGACAGCGTGCATTCTGTTTATGTCGAGCAATGCGGAAACCCGAGCGGTATGCCGATTGTTTTTTTACACGGTGGACCTTGTTCGGGTTGCAAGCCTGATCATCGTCGTTTTTTTGATCCAAATTATTACCACATCATTTTGTTAGATCAACGTGGCTGTGGGCGTTCGTTGCCGTTTGGCGAATTAGAAAATAATACTTTACCCAATTTAATCGCCGATTTAGAGCAGATCCGTCAACAATTAAAGTTTGAAAAATGGACTTTATTTGGTGGTTCGTGGGGGGCAACATTGGCATTAGCCTATACTCAAAAACACGTTGAACATGTACGAACCATAATTTTACGGGGTAGTTTTTTAGCGCGTCAGCAAGATATGAATTGGTTTTTAGGACATAACGGTGTGGCGTTAATTTATCCTGACCTGTGGCAAGAATTATACGAAAGTATTCCGATTGCATATCGAACTGAGAATTTATTTTTAGATTTGTGTACGGTTTTATGGAGAAAAGATAAGTTAGCCATTCGGCGCATAACAAAAGCATGGCAAGCGTGGGGTGGACAAGTTGCGTTGGGGAATCTTTATCAATACACGGATTATCACGTTACGGACCACGACATTAAACAAGTAAAAATGGAAATTCATTATGCGAAAAATGCCTATTTTTTAACTGAAAATGAATTGCTTGAAAATGCTGATAAAATCAGCCATTTACCGATTACAATTATTCACGGGCGAAATGATTTAGTTTGTCCAATGGAAGCAGCTTGGAAATTACACGGTGTTTTAAAGCAAGCAAATTTCATTATATTGCCAAATTCGGGGCATATTGCTCAAGGTGACGAAATGATTGATGCCTTAGTTAATGCAACTGAAAATCTAAAAACAACAACCCTATAACTTGATATACACACGTTTTGCTTAGCTAAACAACCATTACATACTGATTGTTTAGCTTATTCTGTGAACTTGTTAACGTAATTATTTACGCGAGCCTGCTTTCTCATCAGACGTGTTCATAATACGGTTGAGCATATGAGTTTGTTGTGATTCTCTATCATCTAAAGTCAAATCAATCATTCCTTTAAGCTCTGAAAAACGTTTCTGAGCGTCTTTTAACTGTTCAGTTGCTAGCGCTAAATCACCGTTTTGTACAGATTCCCGGGCTTTTTTCAAATCACCATTTGCACGATTACGATTGCGGTCAACTTTGTCGTTCGCATTGATTTCTTTGCTTAATGACAAGGCTTCTTTGATGTTTGTTACGATAACTTCTTTATCAGCATTATCACCGATTGATTTCAATGCCACAGCACATTGTCCCAACGTCGCATCAATCCCTTCAACCGGAGTCATTTTGTTATACATACACGCCATACCCAAACAAATGGCATTAGCAGTAGTCGAAAAAGCCCCTAAAGAAAGAACTAATGTTGTTGCTACGACAGCATTTTTTAAAAGTTTCATATAGTGTAAATCCCCATTGTAGTTATTATTATTTGGTCTGTAACCACCTAGATGTTATACCCTATTCCAGTAGTGACATCACAATGTCAACTTTAGCATAACTGTTCTGCGATGTTCGATTTTTTAACGCATTTTGACGCAAAAAACTTATTGATAATCCCCGTACAATTTCGCGTACAAACCACTTTGCTCAATTAATGCTCCGTGTTTTCCTTGTTCGCATATTTCACCGTCTTCAAAAACATAAACATGATTAGCTTGCTTTACCGCACTGAGGCGATGCGCGATAATAATTGTCGTGCGATTTTGTAAAAATTCTTGCAACGCTTCATGAACTTTAAATTCGGTTTCGCTGTCTAATGCCGAAGTCGCTTCGTCTAAAATCACGACTTTTGGATTCGCCACCACCATTCGTGCAATCGCTAAACGTTGTCGTTGTCCGCCAGATAAACGCATTCCGCCGCGTCCGACAATCGTTTCTAAAGCGTTCGGCAAGTTTTTAACCGTTTCGGCTAATTGAGCAATTCCCAGCGCGTTCCATAATTGTGAATCGGGCGCTTTTTTGCCGAGCGTTAAATTGGCGCGAATCGAATCGTTAAATAAAATCGGATTCTGTAACACCGTCACCACGTTTTCACGCACAACATCCAAGCCAATTTCTTCAATCGGGACGTTGTTAAACAAAATCCTGCCTGACGTGGTGGGATATAAACCAATGAGAATTTGAATTAACGTTGATTTCCCGCCACCACTCGCACCAACTAACGCCACTTTTGCACCAGCTTGAATGTGTAATTGAATCCCGTTGAGGATTTTTTTATCGCCATAACTGAAATGTAAATTATCCACACGAACTGACACGGTTTGTTTATTGGCGAACGGATTTTTGTGGTGTGGATAACGTGGTTCTTGGCGCAATACCGTTAATTTATTGATGCGCGTCAACGCCGCTTTCGCACCATAAAACGCATATTGAATGTTCAAGATTTCTTGAACCGGTGCCATCATGAACCACAAATAACCGAATACTGCCAACATTTGCCCAATCGTCAAATCAGAATAAAACACCATTAACATCGCACACGCACGAAAAATATCAAAACCAAACAGAAATACTAAAAAACTCAATCGTGACGCGGCCTCACTTTTCCATGCAAACGCACTGGAATTATTTTTAACGCTTTTCGCCAAATCAATCAGTTGTTCGCAATAATGTTGCTCGCGATTGCTAGCGCGAATTTGATGAATCGCTTCCAGGGTTTCGGTGAGCGATTGCTGAAAAATTTCATACGCGGAATTTTCTTTCGCTTTGAGATGTTTCACATTGGCGCCCACAACGCGCGTAAAATAAATCACGGCAGGATTGAGCAACAAAATAAACAAACCTAATTGCCAATTCATCCACAACAAAATCGCCGCAGTTCCGGTTACCGTCAACACCGCGACCAATAATTTTGCTACGGTTGAACCGACAAAATTATCAATCGTGTCCAAATCTTTAATCAAATGTGTGCTGACCGTACCCGAACCCAAACTTTCGTATTCCGCCATCGAAATCGTTTGTAAATGCCCAATCAATTCGGCACGAATACGAAACACAATATCTTTTGCAATCAACGTAAATTGGCGTGATTGCCACACATTTAAAATCATCGCAAAAAAACGAGAAAGCACCGTTAATAACAACATCACGCCAATATAAAGTAGCGGGGATTGCCATTCGACTGGCGATAATGAATTGATTGTTTTGACGATAATCGCTGGGTTTTTCAACAAGACTTCATCCACTAAAAGTGGCATTAAAAGCGGCACGGGAACGCTAACCAGCGTCGCTAAAACCGCAATCAAATGTGCCGAAATCAGCTGCTTTTTATGTTGCCGTGCAATCGACAGAATATAACGCCAAGTGTAAATTTGAGCAGTGTTTTTCGTTGGCATAACAGATTTTTTTAACTGCTTAAACTAGCAGCCGCTTGTGCAGCGTCCATTTTTTTACGTTTATCACATTTTTCAGTACAGATACATTCGGCCGCTGATTTGCCACCGCCACATGAGCCTTTGATTGCATTACGTCCAAAAATAACACCCACTGCCATAATCGCAATTACTACTAACATCACACCAAACGTCATTAAAAACATCATTTTACTTCTCCTAAAAATAAAAAATTAAAGCTCAACTCGCACACCTAATTCGATAACTTTTTCAACGGGAATTCTAAAAAAGTTAATTGAGCTACTTGCGTTATGAAATAAAAATAAGAAAATACCGCGTCGCCAAACTGGCATTTTACTACGGCGTTTAAACGTAATGTGTTCATTACCAACAAAAAACGACACGCTATTCATATCAATATCTAACCCCTTTTTGACCGCTAAACTTAGTGCGTAACGGACATCGGGATTTTCTTTGAAACCAAAATATAATTTAAGGCGACAAAATTGGTTGTGATTGCCAAAAGTACGAATTTTAATTTGGTGATCTTCGTTATCAATATAAGGCTCATCGGTGGTGACAATGGTCAATACAACAATTTTTTCATGCACAACGTGATTGTGTTCTAAATTGTGCAATAAAACTTGTGGAATACCGTGCAAGTTTCGCGCTAAATAAATCGCCGTTCCTTTTACGGTAACAAGTTCGTGTGTGGCAATTTTGCTTTCTAATTCTTCAAAAGTCACTTTCTTTTCATCAATCGCTTCTGCAAGCGTTGCGCGTCCTTTTATCCATGTTGTCATGAGTAAAAATAACACCGCGCCAACCACTAAAGGCAACCAACCGCCAGATAAAATTTTCAAACTGTTTGATGATAAAAATATCGAATCTACCAGCAAGAACATACTCAGAAATGAATAACTGACAATCGGATTCCAATGCCATAAAGCATGAATCACGATAAACGATAAAATCGTATCGATCATCATTGTGCCTGTTACAGCTATACCATAAGCTGAAGCTAAATTTGATGAAGATTCAAAACTAATCACTAAAATGAACACAAAAAACATCAGCATCCAATTCACAGTCGGAACGTAAATTTGTCCGATTTCGCTATCTGATGTGTGGGTCACATCCATGCGTGGACAATAACCGAGTTGAATCGCTTGTTTAGTAATTGAGAATGCCCCCGAAATTACCGCTTGTGATGCAATGACCGTTGCAAAGGTCGATAAAACCAACATCGGATAAAGCATCCACGATGGCGCAAGTAAATAAAATGGGTTTTCAATCGCTTCAGGATGTTGCAAAAGCAACGCACCTTGACCAAAATAATTACAAAGCAACGCTGGAAATACGAAACCAAACCAAGCGTAACGAATCGGCTTTAAACCAAAATGCCCCATATCCGCATACAACGCTTCTGCCCCTGTCATGACAAGAACGACTGAACCCATAATCAAAAAGCCTTTTACGCCTAATTCGCTTAATAAATGAATCGCATAATATGGATTTATCGCCATTAAAACCTGCGGCTGTTGCACGATTTGCAGAACACCTAAAGTCGCAAGCGTTAAAAACCAAATAACCATAACAGGCGCGAAAATTTTGCCGACTTTTCCAGTGCCGTGTGACTGAATGATAAAAAGTCCAGCCAAAACACTCAAGGTGATCGGAATGACGTAATGTTCTAATTTTGGGGCGATAACTTGCAGACCTTCCACCGCACTCAGAACCGAAATTGCAGGCGTAATTACGCTATCGCCATAAAACAACGTCGCGCCCAAGATTCCCATCATGATGATGAGATTCTTTTTGTTTGGACTGTTTTTTGTTGCCATTGAAGCAAGCGCAGTCAAAGCCATTACACCGCCTTCCCCTTTGTTGTTGGCTCGCATAATAATAATCGCGTATTTAATCGCCACAACGAGCATCAATGACCAAAAAATCAGTGATAACACACCTAAAATGTTTATTGAATCAAGTATTAAATGCTCACGGAAAATTTCTTTCAACGCGTACAACGGACTCGTTCCAATATCGCCGAAAACGACACCGATACTGCCAGCGATTAAAGCGGCTGTTTTTTTGTCACTGTGCTCTTTAATGTGTTGTGTCATGATAATTTGAATTTAAAAACTAACGGAATTAACCCAAAAATGGATTGCGATACTTAAAAAATAACCAAGCAAAATAGCAGGCATCCAACGTAAATGAAAACTAAACGTATATTCTTTAACTTGTCCGAATAATCCAACGCCTGGCGCAGAACCAATTGCAAGTAAACTACCACCTGTGCCTAAAGTGAGTGTTAATAACAACCATTATAGTGGACCCTGAAATCCGGACAATAGTTTAAGCTATACTCTGTCGAAAAAAGAGAAGTGGCAAATGAGTGAAAGCAAGCGGAAGATTTTTACAGGATCACAAAAAGCTAAGTGCGTGTTTTAAAAGTCAGAAATCTGCTTTAAAGCCGTCCGAGCATCAAGTTTATCATCGCAATATGTATGAACGCCGTACTTGAATCGGTTAAGACTTCATAATCTTTACTTAAACGGCGATAG
>BJHG01000059.1 GCA_014191975.1 Methylococcaceae bacterium
CTATCGCCGTTTAAGTAAAGATTATGAAGTCTTAACCGATTCAAGTACGGCGTTCATACATATTGCGATGATAAACTTGATGCTCGGACGGCTTTAAAGCAGATTTCTGACTTTTAAAACACGCACTTATCAATTTGGGAGTTAATAATATGACAGTAACCGTTAATTTTGTTTTATCTGCTAACATCGTTCAAGGCGCTACAGATGGTGTATTACTTGGTGAGTTCAATAACTGGAATAAAGATACCGCCATCAAGTTAAAAAAAGAAAATGATGGCTCTTTAAATGCGACATTAGAATTAGAAGCAGGTGTAACCTATCAATACCGTTATTTATTGAGTGATGGTCGATGGGTTAATGATGATCGAGTCGATAAATGTCATGCAGAAGACTATCAAATTGAAAATTGTGTGATTTGTGTTCCACGTGAAACTGCAGTTTTAAAAGTTGAAACAAAAGCGAAGACCACAGAAAAGAAAAAAGATGACCTGACAAAAATAGACGGCGTTGGTAAAAAGATTGTTGAGTTATTAGTTGCTGCAAATATTGACACGTTTAGTGCGTTATCGAATACCACAGAAAAAACATTACAAACCATATTAAATGCGGCTGGCAGTCGATTTAAATCCTACAATCCATCTTTATGGGCAGTACAAGCGAAATTAGCGGCGGATAATAAATGGGATACACTTAAAGAATTAAATCAGAATTCAAAAAATAAACGCCAAAACAAGCAATGACTACCACTAAAATTATTGTGAAATTAAAGGATTGTCAGTCATGAAACAGTCTTTGAACTTACGGATGGGGCATCAACTATCGATGACGCCGCAGTTACTGCAAGCAATAAAATTGTTACAGCTATCTACATTAGATTTGCAGCAAGAAATTCAGCAGGCGTTAGAATCTAATATCATGCTGGAATTGGAAGATGACGAATTTAGCTCAGCTTCCCACACTGAATTGTTGCACGATAAAAAAAGTGATAACTTGGATTTACTTCATGGAAGTGAAGGTTCGCAAACCGATATTCCCGATAATTTGCCAATTGATTCTTCGTGGGACGATATTTATGATCCTGAACCCGATTACGAATCCCCTACTCCTGAGTATGATTTTGGTACAATTCAAGAAGTGGCAATTTTTGATGGGGATTTTGAAAGTCAGCGCACTAGCACCTTGAGTTTACATGCACATTTGTTGGCACAATTAGATTTGGTTTTATTTTCGGAACGTGATTTTGCGATTGCGATTGCGATTATTGATTCAATAAATACCGAAGGGTATTTAACAGTAAGTGTGGACGATATTTTTCACAGTTTGCGTGAACAAATGCCTGATGTAGAATTAGACGAAATTCATGTTGTTTTGCATCGAATCCAGTGTTTTGATCCTGCAGGTGTTGGAGCTCTTGATTTAAGTGATTGTTTACGTTTGCAATTACAGCAATTACCTGATTCCACGCTACATAAATCGGATGCGTTACTTTTAGTGACGCGTCATTTAGATTTACTTGCAACACATGAACAAGGTAAATTAGTACGAAAACTAGGGGTTACTGAAGATGAATTGAATGTAATTGTAGCCTTTATTCGAACGCTAGATCCAAAACCAGGTGAAAAGATTCAAAGTACGTTGTCGGAATATGTGGTACCAGATGTGTATGTGCAAAAAATTAATGATTGTTGGCTCGTCAATTTAAATCCTGAAATTGCACCAAAATTACGTGTCAATGAAATGTACGCAGGCTTAATTAAAAAGTCAGATTCAGGAAAAGATAACACCATAATGAAAGAACATTTGCAGGAAGCAAAATGGTTTATTAAAAGTTTACACAGTCGTAACGAAACGTTATTGCGCGTGGCGAGGTGTATTGTTGAAAAACAAGCTGCGTTTTTTGAACACGGTTCAATAGCCATGAAATCAATGGTATTGCGTGATGTGGCAGAAGAATTAGAGTTGCACGAATCCACTATTTCGCGAGTCACAACTCAAAAATATATGCACACACCGAATGGTATTGTTGAATTTAAATACTTTTTTTCAAGCCATGTTTCGACTGATGGTGGTGGCGAATGCTCATCAATTGCTATTCGTGCATTAATTAAAGAGCTTATTAGCAACGAAAATACCACAAAACCATTAAGCGATAGTAAAATAGCGGATTTTTTAAAAGTAAAGGGCATTAACGTTGCCCGTAGAACCGTGGCTAAATATCGTGAAGCGATGTTTATTTCCTCATCCAGTCAACGTAAGCGTTTATTATAAAAATAAAAAACGCTGGTTGTTATTTTCATTTTTTACGTTTCATTTTTACAAGGGATTATTTATGCAAGTCATTATTAGCGGTCATCATTTAGAAATCACTGACGCATTAAAAGCGCACACGGAAGATAAGTTTTCAAAATTAGCGCGTCATTTCGATAAAGTAATGGATGTTCATGTTATTTTAAGTGTGGAAAAATTAGTACAAAAAGCGGAAGCTACATTACATTTTTCGGGAACAAAATTTTTTGCTGAAGACCATCAAGAGGACATGTACAATGCGATTGATGAGTTAGTGACAAAATTAGATCGTCAAATCTTGAAACACAAAGAAAAGAACGTCGATCATTAAAAAAATGATATAAAGTTTAGGGTGAAAGATAAAAACTCCAACACCCTAAACGCTAAATCTTAAAGTGGCGCGACAAAAAATCGCGCTTTTTTATTATTTAAATTAAAGGTGAAATAATGCGTTTCTTATTATTAATCACAGAAGGTTGTCATTTGTGTGACGACGCTCAAACACTTTTGAATGAAAATCAAATTGTCGCTCGAACTATTGATATTTGCGAACATGAAGTATGGCAAGCGAAATTTGCTACATTAATTCCAGTTCTATATCATGTTGCAACACAACGTTATTTGAATTGGCGTTTTGATTCCCCTGCCCTACTCTCTTTTATTGAATCTTTAAATATGACTAATCCTTTATTAAACCAAGCTGATTTGCCGCATTTCAGCCAAATCAATCCTGAACATATTGAACCTGCGATTGATGAGTTATTGGCGAATGCCCGAAAAGTAGTTGCCGAATGTTTGGATGATAATACGCTTTATACTTGGGGGAATTTAATTGAGCCGATTGAAACTGCCGAAGATTATTTGAGAAAGTCGTGGTCGCCTGTCAGTCACTTAAATGCAGTGATGAATAATGATGAATTGCGTGATGCGTATAATGCGTGTTTGCCAAAGCTCAGTGATTACGCCACTGAAATGGGGCAAAATCAACAATTATTCCATGCTTATGAGTCGATTGTTTCATGTGAAACCTTCACCATATTAACGAAAGCACAACAAAAAGTCGTTGCCAATGTTTTACGTGATTTTGAATTATCAGGCGTGGCATTGCCAGTAGAACAAAAACAGCGTTACAAAGAAATTTCACAGCAGCTCAGTTCGTTGACTAGTCGTTATGAAGAAAATGTTTTAGACGCAACCAATGCGTGGACTAAGTTAATCACTGATGTGAATGAATTATCAGGGTTACCTGAAACTGCTTTGGCACAAGCAAAACAAAGTGCACAGATGTTTCATGTGAAACCTTCGGAGGAATCTGGGGGGGCGTTTCACGTGAAACCCGAAGAAGATAGTTGGTTAATTACATTGCAATTTCCATCGTATCTTGCAGTGATGACGTATGCAGATAATCGGGAATTACGACGTGAGCATTACACCGCGTTTGTAACACGAGCGACCCAGAATGATTTTGATAATACTGAAATTATGGAACAAATTCTCGCATTGCGTCACGAAGAATCTCAACTACTGGGTTTTGACAATTATGCCGATTTATCGCTTGCGACAAAAATGGCAAGCTCAACGGATGAAGTGATTTCATTTCTCGAGGATTTAGCACAAAAATCGCTGCCACAAGCACGTCAAGATTTAAATGATTTGAAAAAATTCGCACTTGAAAATTATAAAATCGAAAACTTGCAGGCCTGGGACGTAAGTTATTTGTCTGAAAAAATGCGTCAACAGCATTACCAATTATCACAAGAAGAAGTGAGAAGTTATTTTCCTATATCGAAAGTTTTGACAGGATTATTTGCGATTTTGGAACGATTGTATGGATTACAAATTTCAGAAATTCACGATTTCGATCGTTGGCATGAATCGATTCAATTATTTGAAGTTCGCGATAGGGAAGGGCAGAAGCGAGGACGTTTTTATTTAGATTTATTTGCAAGATCTAAAAAACGCGGTGGTGCATGGATGGATGATTGCATTGGGCGACGTAGGTTAGATTGCGACAGAATTCAATTCCCTGTCGCGTATTTAGTGTGTAATTTCACGCCGCCTACTGTTGATACACCGTCACTTTTAACCCATGACGACGTGACTACGCTATTTCACGAATTCGGACATGGATTGCATCATATTCTAACGCAAGTCGATTATTTAGGTGTTTCTGGTATTAACGGCGTAGCATGGGATGCGGTCGAATTACCAAGTCAATTTATGGAAAATTGGTGTTGGGAAAAGGACGCACTGGGATTGATTTCGTCACATCATCAAACAGGTGAAACATTGCCAGATGCGTTATTTGAAAAAATGTTAGCTGCAAAAAACTTTCAAGCTGGCATGGTTATGGTTCGGCAATTGGAATTTAGCTTGTTTGACTTTCATATTCATCGTGATTTCAACCCACAAAGGGGAGGGTACATTTATGAAATTTTAACCGCGATTCGTGAACAAGTTTCCGTTTTACCTGTACCAGACTTTAATCGTTTTGCACACAGTTTTTCGCATATTTTTGCTGGCGGTTATGCTGCAGGTTATTACAGTTACAAATGGGCAGAAGTCTTGTCTAGCGATGCTTTTTCGTTATTTGAAGAAAAAGGCATTTTTGATGCTGAAACGGGGAGTGCGTTTTTAACAGTCATTTTGGAGCAGGGCGGAAGTGACGATGCGATGGAATTATTCAAAAAATTTCGTGGTCGTGAACCGTCTTGTGATGCGTTGTTGCAACATAATGGAATCGGTTAAAAAACATTGAAATAATTTTTCACATTAAAGGATAATCGCAATATTCTCGCCATTATCAGTCTTCATTAAATGCTAATAAAAATGATAGAAAACAATTACTTAGATAATCAGTTTATTATTGCCATGCCAACCTTGACGGATGATAATTTTTCGCGCTCGGCGATTTATTTATGTCAGCATAACGCTGATGGCGCATTGGGTATTGTGATAAATCGCAAATCGAATATGAAGCTCAAAGAGATTTTCATGCAAATGGATATTCCAATTGCGTCAAGGATTGCGGCAGAATCTCCTGTTTATGTGGGGGGGCCAGTTCAGCAAGAGCGTGGGTTTGTGTTACATACAACGGGGGAGAAATGGGCAATTACCTTACCCATTTCTGAGGTGATGTCACTCACAACGTCACGCGATATTATTGAAGCCATTGCAAAAGGTGAGGGACCTGAACGCTATTTTGTCGCGCTTGGTTATGCAGGGTGGGGGAAGGGGCAGTTGGAAAAAGAGTTTTTGGCAAATTCGTGGTTAAACACACCTTTTGGCGAACCAATTTTATTCGATACACCGATTGATTTACGATGGAGAATGGCGGCCAACCAAATTGGCATTGATATTAACCAACTTACATTTGGCGCAGGTCATGCGTGATCCGTTGGCACGATTATCTGATGACACTTTTTTAGGATTCGATTTCGGTACGAAAAAAATTGGTGTAGCAGTCGGACAACTAACGACGGCAACGGCAAATTCATTGCAAACTATGCACTCAGTGAATCAAATACCGAATTGGCAAATGATCGAGCAGCTGATTAGGGATTGGCAACCAGCAGGCTTTGTAGTGGGTATTTCACGTCAGTTTGACGGAACAGATAATCCCGTTACACCACGAATGTTAAAGTTTTGCCGCCAATTAAATGGACGTTTTAATTTACCTGTTCATCAGCAAGACGAAGCACTTTCTACCTTTGAAGCGAAGCAAATGCTGTTCGATGATCTCCATGTTAATGCGACAAAATTATGGAAAGTTCAAGACCAACTTGCTGCGCAATTGATTTTACAATCGTGGATAAATCAGAAAGTGGAAAAATGAGTAGCGATGCAGAGTTATTTCGCCAAACAATCGGCGAAGTTCAAGCAGTTAAACAGGACAAAGTAGCTTTGCACGAACAACGTAAATCGAAACCAAAACCTTATCCTAAGCCTTTAATTATCAATTTTGACGCGCATTTAACGTGTCGAAATATGGAGGATGTCGACATTGTTGGTATGTATGACTCAATGAGTTTTGTATCAACGGGTATACAAAATAACGTATTGAAGAAATTGCGACGTGGTTTTTTTGGTATTGATGCAGAAATTGATTTGCACGGATTGAATAGTCAACATGCAAAAAAACAATTACTGCATTTTTTACATAACAGTGTTGAAGAGGGGTGCCGTTGTGTTAACATCGTTCACGGAAAAGGTTATCGCTCGCTGGATAATTTACCGGTTATAAAAAATGAATTAAATCATTGGTTGCGCCAATATAAGGATGTGCAAGCATTTTGTTCGGCAAGTTCTAAAGAGGGTGGAACGGGTGCATTATTTGTTTTGCTCAGAGTAATCAGTAAGTTTTAAGAGGAAGATTCATTCAGTTTTCTTGATTTTTAAATTGAAAATTGGCGTGTAAATCCCGCTTTTTAGTAAAAACCGTAATAATAACCCTGCATTTAATATCGCCGCCAACGCTGTCGCCAATGCGACACCATCATGCGCGAAAGGAATAAAAAACAATAAGTTAAAACCCATATTTGCAGCTAAAGAATACCACGCATAGCGTACAGCAATTGAATACGTGTGGTGCATGGTAAAAGCGGGCATTAAAACCTTAATCGCTAAAAAACCAATTAAACCTAGAGCATAGCCTTGCAAACTTTGTGCGGACGAATGAACGTCGTGTAGGGTAAATTTCTCCGATTGAAATAACATCCCTAAAATAGGTTCTGCCAATAAAACCAAACCAATCGTCGCGGGAATACCCAATAAAATTACCCAACGCAATCCCCAGTCGATGGTTTCTGAAAAACTAATTTTGTCTTCTGTAGCATGACTTTTTGCCAGTTTCGGCAACATTGCAGTTGCTAATCCAGATCCTAAAATACCAATGGGAAACTCCAATAATTTGTCCGCATAATATAACCACGAAATACTTCCCGTTGTTAAAAATGAGGCGACAAAAGTATTAATTAACAAATTTATTTGAGCGGCAGAAGTCGCAAATAAGGTGGGTAATATGTTTTTCATGACCCGCTTTACGATAATATCTTGAAAATCGAGTTGAAATCGAGGTAACAAACCTAAGTATTTTAGTGTGGGAATTTGAAATAAAAATTGAATAATACCACCAATAAAAACACCAACAGCTAATGCCATAATCGGTTGTTCAAAATGCGAGGATATCCAAATTGTCGCCCAAATCATCGAGAAATTTAGTAACGTAGGCGTAAATGCAGTTATTGCAAAGCGTCTGTGTGCGTTCAAAATGCTACCCATAAACGATACCATCGTGATAAAAAAACCGTAAGGCAACATAATTTGTAAAAGAAGTGTCGCTAAAGCATATTGTTCACTTTTTCAATTAAACCCGGCTGCACACATTGTAATTAGTAGTGGTGCAACAATAATTCCAATTATTGTCAATATGGCGAGTAATAACGCTAAATGCCCTGAAATTTTATTGATAACTTGTTGTAGATTTTGATTTTTATGTTCGATAATTATAGGTACAAAGGCTTGTGCAAATGCACCTTCAGTGAATAGTCGTCGTAGAAAATTTGGAAACCGAAATGCTACAAAAAACGCATCTGTCGCGGCATTTACACCAAAATAATGTGCAATTAGTGTATCGCGTACAAAGCCCAGAATGCGTGAAAATAACGTTAAACTGCTAACGATTAAAGTTGATTTAGAAAGTGTTTTGCTCAAAATTGACACTACCTATTAAGTGTGTGAAATGCGGTTAAATAATTGACAATCATAGCATTTAGCAACATAATCTAACGTTATCAAAATTCTTTTAAAATTAACTTCATAGAGACATCATGGCTAATTCACCACAAGCTAAAAAACGTGCAAGACAAGCAGAAGTAAACCGTGTTCGTAACGGCGGACAACGTAGCAAATTACGCACTTTCGTCAAAAAAGTATTAGCAGCAATTAAATCTGGCGACAAAGAACAAGCGGTTGCAGCATTTAAAGTTGCAGAATCTGTTTTAGATTCATCGGTCAATAAAGGCATCATTCATAAAAACAAAGCCGCTCGCGGTAAAAGTCGTTTGAATGCAAAAGTTAAAGCTTTAGTTTTAGCGACTGCTTAAATTCGAAATCTGTAGAGGCGTTGCGTTGCAGTGCCTCCAGAGAGAATCAATAACAATTATCTTTTTAGCCGCTTGCGGCTTTTTTCATTTTTAGCCATCCTACAATCATGAATGAAATCGACTGGAATCAATACGCTTTAGAAACCCAAGCCATTCGTGCTGGTCAACATCGTACACATGAAGATGAACACAGTATTCCGATTTTTATGACGTCGAGTTATGTATTCAAAAGTGCAGCGGACGCAGCGGCACGCTTTACAGGTAAGCAAGCAGGTAACATTTATTCTCGTTTCACAAATCCAACTGTGGCAGCATTTCAAGATCGTTTAGCGATGATGGAGAAAGGTGAGCGTTGCCTGGCATTTTCGTCTGGTATGGCAGCGATTATGGCCGTAGGAATGGGGTTACTGAAAGCAGGTGATCACGTTGTTTGTTCCCGTGGTGTCTTTGGCAATACCGTTTTAATGTTCCAGAATTATTTTGGAAAATTTGGTGTGGAAACAGATTTTGTAGATTTGACTGATGTGAATGCATGGGAAGCTGCAATTAAATCCAATACACGTTTTTTATTTTTAGAAACACCGTCAAACCCTTTGATTGAAATTGCTGATATTCGAGCATTGGCAGATGTGGCACACGCACATAATTGTTTGTTGATTGTCGATAATTGTTTCTGTACGCCCGCGTTGCAAAAACCATTGGAATTAGGTGCAGATATTGTTATTCATTCAGCGACAAAGTATATCGATGGACAAGGGCGCTGTGTCGGTGGTGCTGTGGTGGCGAGTGACGAAATTATTGAAAAATATATTTATCCCTATTTGCGAACAGGCGGCGCGACAATGAGTGCGTTTAATGCATGGATTTTTTTGGGCGGGCTAGAGACGTTGGCTGTAAGAATGAAAGTGCATTGTGATAATGCAACTGCGTTGGCGCAATGGCTCGTTGAGCAGCCAGCGATTTCGAAGGTAAATTATCCTGCTTTGAAAACCCACGCACAGCATGAATTGGCAAAAACACAACAAAGTCATTTTGGTGGTGTGGTGAGTTTTGAAGTTAGCGGTGGCAAACAAGCGGCGTGGCGATTGATTGATTCGACAAAAATGCTGTCAATTACAGCAAATTTGGGTGACGTAAAAACCACCATTACTCATCCTGCGACGACAACACATGGTCGTTTAACGCCAGAAGCCCGTGTTTTAGCGGGCATTAACGATAATTTGGTGCGGATTTCAGTTGGTTTGGAATCTATCGATGATATTAAAATGGATTTGGCTCGATGTTTAGTCCCTTAATTTTATTACTGCGCCGAACTAATCTAGTTGATTTGACACGCGTCAAAGATTAGTTTGATAGCTAAGTGAGCTGTATAAAAGTAATTCATTATAATTATAAAAAAAATATGGAGAAGTCATGTCGAATACATCAGCAATTACCGTTGCAACACTTTGGCGTTACCCTGTAAAATCGATGATGGGTGAAGAACTTAATGGTACTCACATCACTATGGATGGTGTCCTAGGTGATCGTTCTTATGCTCTTGTTGATACTGCGAGCCATAAGGTGATCAGTGCTAAAAACCCAAAAAAATGGCCAGGTTTCTTTTCATTTCATGCGGCTTATACCGCCCCTCCAGAACAGGGTAAAAGCCAAGCTATTTGGATAACGCTTCCAGACGGCACTGTTTTACGCAGTGATCAAAGCAATATTGATGAACAATTATCAACTGTCCTGGGTAGTTCGGTAAAGTTAACAACGCAAGCACCCGATTTAGCAAATCTTGAGCAATATTGGCCAGAATTTGATGGTGAAATCGATGAAATATCGAATGAAGTTATCGCGGGCGATGCGCCTAAAGGATCATTTTTTGATTATGCAACGTTGCATTTACTCACCACCAGTTCAATCAATGCGATGCAAGCGTTATACCCTGAAGGTCGTTTTGAAGTGAGACGTTTTAGACCTAATATCATGATAAATACTAACGGACTAAATGGTTTTGTCGAAAATGATTGGGTTGGAAAAACAATTCGATTAGGTGACACGTTACGGTTACGAATTTCAGATCCTTGCCCTCGCTGCGTTATGACTACTTTAGCACAAGGAGACTTACCCGCTGATAATGGAATATTCAAACATGCAATTGCTAAAAATAGACCGTTAGTGCCTTTTGCGGGTAAAGAATTACCTAGTGTTGGCGTTTATGCTCAAGTTATACAAAGTGGCTGGGTTAAGCGTGGAGATACTATCGTTATTGAGGATTAATTCTGTATTCATGCCAATGGTTTCCATCGAAGCCATTGGTATTGCTATTTACGATGAGAAAGTTGGCGACGTATTGAAATCAATTTGTTTGGAAATCGAAAAGAAATACCAAATCCAGCTTTTAAAAATTACTACCGATAAAGGTCATGTTCATTGTTTAGTGCAATCCCTATCAACGTAAAGCGTAACCAAAATCGTCATGATGATAAAATAATCGCTATACACTAATAAATACATATTTTTTGAAGTATTCAAATACGTTTACATGATTTATGGGTAAAATTTTCCTCTAATTTAAGGCTGCCATAATGATAAACGCAGTAACCCCGACGTGTTTAAATTGTAGATTATCGGATTTATGCTTACCTCGTGGACTTAATGCAACTGAAATTGAAACATTAGAAATTATTATTAACTGATGTTACGCAGCTTGAAGTTTAGCTAATTCAGCATAAGCCATTTGAGTTGCACGAATGAGTAGTTTTAAAGTGGACCCCATTGTCCAGACAAATAATGTCTTAATTTAAGATAGAGTCTGTTTACACTCCAGCTGAATGGCGCTGTCCCATTTTTTTAAACCAGAACTGATGTTTCTGTTGTTGCGTATTTATCTATAATCTTTGCACCGCCG
>BJHG01000060.1 GCA_014191975.1 Methylococcaceae bacterium
CGGCGGTGCAAAGATTATAGATAAATACGCAACAACAGAAACATCAGTTCTGGTTTAAAAAAATGGGACAGCGCCATTCAGCTGGAGTGTAAACAGACTCTATCTTAAATTAAGACATTATTTGTCTGGACAATGGGGTCCACTTTAAACGTCAAACTGAATAAGATGAATTTTAAAAAAATGATTGTGGCACGTGTCATCGTTTATGATTACAAAACGGTTTAATTTCAACTTTGCAACCAAAATATTTAACGGGAAAAGCAGATGAATTTTTAATTAACTTCATTACAAATGTTCGAAAAGGAACCGTAATGCTGCCGTGGCAATTTTTTGACCCAAGATAAAATCGTCTAGTTAGTCGATTTTTTAAGTAATCCCACTTCATCACAAAAATAATGAACTTAACAAAACTCTTAGAAAAACTTTTAGAACATCAAAATTTAACAACTGAAGAAATGCATGAAGCGATGCAATTTTTTATGCTTGGCGATGCAAATGAAGCACAAATGGCAGGATTTTTATGTGCATTACGTTCAAAAGGCGAAACAATTGATGAAATTGCTGCTGCAGCTGAAGTCATGCGTCAACTCGCTACGACGATTGAAATTACTGGCGAACACGTTATTGATACTTGTGGAACAGGCGGTGATGGTGCAAACACCTTTAATATCTCAACCACAAGTGCGTTTGTCGTCGCAGCAGCAGGTGGAAAAGTAGCTAAACACGGCAATCGTTCAGTTTCAAGTTGTTGCGGCAGTGCTGATGTTTTGGAATTAGCGGGAGTCGATTTAAATTTAACACCTGAACAAGTCGCACAATGCGTTACTGAATTGGGAATTGGTTTTTTATTCGCGCAAAATTATCATGGTGCAATGAAACACACACGAGAAGTCCGTAAAAACCTGGGTGTTAGAACATTGTTTAATTTTTTAGGAGCGCTTTCAAATCCTGCGAAAGTGAAAAATCAGTTAATTGGCGTATTCGATAAAAAATGGGTCGAATCATTTGCACACGTTTTCAAAAAATTAGGTAGTGAACATGTTTTAGTTGTTTGTGCAGAAGACGGTTTAGATGAAATTAGCATTGCGTGTGAAACACATGTTGCCGAATTAAAAAATGGTGAAATATTTTGCTACACCATTTCACCTGAACAATTCGGTTTAACACGGGGAAATCTAAACGCCATTGCCATTACAAATTCTGAAGACAGTTTGGAAATGTTGAAAGCCGTTTTAAATAACGAAAGTGGCGTGGCAAAGGATATTGTTTTGTTAAATTCGGGGGCAGCCATTTATGCGGCAAATTTAGCTAATTCAATTTCTGAAGGCATTATTAAAGCAGAAAAAGTCATTGCGAGTGGGGCGGCAAAGCAAAAATTTGATGATTTCGTTGCTTATACAAAAATGATTGCTTTATGATGAAGACACAACAGATTTCCCGATTATTTGAACAACTTGCTATTTCGATTCCAGAACCACGAACAGAATTAGTTTATCAAAGTCATTTTGAACTTTTGATTTCAGTTGTTTTGTCCGCGCAAGCGACAGATAAAAGCGTTAACAAAGCCACCGCACGATTATTTGAAATCGCAAATACGCCAGAGCAAATTTTGGAACTTGGTGAAGAAGGCTTGAAAATCTATATCAAAACAATTGGCTTATTCAATACCAAAGCAAAGAACATAATTTTGCTGTGTCAAAAATTGCTTGATCTATATAACGGCGAAGTACCACATGGTCGTACAGAATTGGAAAGTTTAGCTGGAGTAGGTCGTAAAACCGCAAATGTGATTTTGAATACCGCTTTTGGTGAACCAACCATTGCTGTTGATACGCATATTTTTAGACTCGCAAATCGAATTGGTTTAGCACATGCGAATACTGTTTTAGCAGTGGAAAAAGAATTGGAGCAGGTGATTCCAGAAAAATTCAAACTCGACACGCATCATTTACTAATTTTACATGGTCGTTATGTTTGTATGGCACGAAAACCATTGTGTGAAAAGTGCGTGATTAGTGGTTATTGCGAATTTTTTCAATTTACTGCACATTGAAATGTGCAGTAAATTTAAGATCTAAAATTACGCTTTTGCTGTTTCAATAAGTTTATTGAACGATTCGATGTGTGCTTTGCCTGTTTGTACTAAATTCATACCGATTTCGATAAGTAATGTGCACAACGCCGGGTTTTTATAAACTTGCATTCCCAAATAACCTACTACGGGGATTGCTAAAATTGCACCGATCATGCCACCCAAACCGAAAATTGATAAAAGTTTAATCAACATCACAATGGCATCTAATGGCAACAAAATCATAGCGAATATATAAATCATCACCATAAATATAAATAAAACGAAAACGACAAATTGAAATAAGCGGATTAAAGCGATGTTAATTTTAACTTTGTTCATGAATTTCTTTTCCTAATTCCTAAAAATGATATGGAGCGATTTTTTTATTTTGTATGAAAAGCCATCAAATTAAAGCTGGCTTTATAAAACAAGTTTAATTCATTTCACTTTCAAATGGTATAAGGCAGAAATATCGCAATCACCAAAACCGTCTGCGATTAACAGCTCATAATCTAATCTTGTTTGTGTTGTAAGCGATAACGAAACTCCTACATTTTCGCCCATCTCTTCACAAATTTCTAAATCTTTATGATGCAGTTTGACTTTAAAGCCTGCAGGATAATTACCGTTTGTCATTGCCAAACCTCGATTTTGTAAAAACCAATTTCCTGCCGCACCATTTGAAATTACATCGATAATTTTTTCCATTGGTAAATGCTGGGCTTTTGCAAACGCTAATGCCTCCGTCACAGCTTGATTGATTCCTGCTGCCATAATTTGATTTACAGCTTTCGTTGCTTGACCTGTTCCTGTATCACCGATGTGGACAATTCGCGTTGCCATCACTTCTAAAATGGGACGAACTTTTTCTAAAACCGATAAATTCCCACCAATCATCATTGCTAATGTACCTTTATTTGCCCCCTCAACACCGCCTGAAACCGGCGCATCCAAAAAATCCACACCGTAAACAGCTAAAATAGCGGCGGCTTGTTTAGCGGTATGACTACTGACGGTCGACATATCGATGACGATTGTATTTGGGCGAATCGTTTTTGTGAGTGCATGAATAACCTCAAATACATCTGTATCGCGTGAAACACACACGCAAATCACATCTACATTTTTGGCTAATTCTTCGACGGAAAGTGAAATATGAATGTTTAATTTATGTCCAAAATCTTGTGCTTTTTCAGTTGTACGATTATAAATTGTGTTTAGAAAACCTGCTTTGTCTAAGTTTTTCGCCATTCCTTCACCCATAGCACCTAAGCCTATCATGCCAACTTTCAACATAAAGTTTTTCTCCTAAAAATACTAAAATGATAAACAAATGACAAAATTCTTACCGACAATAACACCGAATTTGGTTACAATCGACGAAAAAAGGACGACAGGCTTGTCGTATTTGATCAAACTAACTTTTAACTTTAAACAACACAGAGAATTTTATGGCAACAATTAAAACTTATGAAGGAGATTTTGCCGCACAAGGTGGCAAATTTTGCATAGTATCATCACGTTTCAATAGTTTTATCGTTGAGCAATTAGAAAACGGGGCAATCGACGCACTTGTACGTCATGGTGCAAATAAAGATGATTTAAATCTAGTGAAAGTACCCGGTGCATTTGAATTACCGATGGTCGTGCAACGCATTGCGGCAAGTAAAAAATACGATGCCATTATCGCGTTAGGTGCCGTTATTCGTGGTGGTACACCCCATTTTGATTACGTTGCTGGAGAATGTGTAAAAGGTTTGTCCCATGTTGCATTGCAATATGACGTGCCAGTCGTTTTCGGTGTTTTAACGGTTGACAGTATTGAGCAAGCTATTGAACGTGCCGGTACAAAAGCAGGAAATAAAGGGGCCGAAGCCGCTTTATCCGCAATTGAAATGGTAAGTTTATTTAGAAATTTAGCATTATCATGAGTAATTCAAAAACAAATGCCCGAAAAGCCGCTGTTCAGGCGATTTATCAATGGCAAATTACGGGACAAAATCTGAATTTAATTGAACAGTATTTCATTGATGAGCAGTTTTTTTCTGAAGGCGAGGATGTCCAGCGTACTTATTTTTCGGAACTTTTTCATGGCGTACCACAAAATTTAATTGCAATTGATGAATTATTAAGTGGATTTGTTGATCGAGAAGTAGATGCTATTGATCCGGTTGAGCGTGCAGTTTTACGGTTAGCGACGTATGAATTACTATATGCTCAGGATACGCCTTACAAAGTGATCATTAATGAAGCTATTAATTTAGCAAAAGATTTTGGCGCAGACGGCAGCCATCGCTACATCAACGGAATTTTGGATAAAGTCGCGCAAAAACAACGTCCTGACGAAATTAAAGTAAAAATCCAAAAAGAAAGTTAATTTTCTTTTTGATCGATTCGCGCCGTTGTTAAAATCGGCGCGTAGACAAAGATAAATAATGCAAACGCAGCTAACCATGCCAACGTCGAGCAATACATCAAGACATTCGTCCATGAAAATAGTGCCATTGGAAAAATTACGCGAAACAATGCAGCAATATTTACCAAGCCAAAAGCAATCGCAATAACATTTGGTGCTTTCATCACCCGTCCAGTATGGCCTAACGATACTCGCACCATCATCCCAATTGTTAATATTCCAATTCCACCAACGGTAAACGCATGTAATGCTAAAGACGGTAAAATCCATTCTAAAGCTGCGAAAGCCGTGAAAATAAAACCTAAAATCAACCAGCTATAACCCAAATACAAAACCCAAAGTAGCGGTACAAACCAAATCCGAAATACAAACCAACTTGCTAAACGCCATATATTTAACGCAGCTGTTGTAAACGCAACCAGTGCCAAAATAACACCAGAAACATGCCCTAATTGGAGGCTAAATAAAATCGCGGCGCTAGTAACTGCTAAAGCATCAAGCTGTGAATTGCGTGGAACTGAAATACCTTTCAAACCTTTTTCAGTGAAAAATGGAAATACGCGCCCCGCAATTAACAAAATCATAATTACTATTGTAGCAAGTACAAGTTGAATTCCTATTGCTGCACCGTTTTCACAAAGCCCCAGCATTTGCGAATGAATCATTGCGTTGCCCAACATTAATAAGACTAACAAGCCAACAAAAATTAGGTTTTTATAATTCTTCGCATGAATTAAATCTTTTGCAATCACAAAAGAGAGTGCAGGTAAAAAAGAAAAATCGACTAATCCAATCACACTATTTGGTAATAATTCAGCGTAAAACGGTAAAATCCTTCCATATATCCAAAGTAAACTTAAACCTACCAGCGCATCACCTTGTAATGTAATTTTACCAGTCCAATTGCTGACGGCTGTCAGTAAAAAACCTGCAATTACAGCGACAGTGTAACCAAGTAACATTTCATGAGCATGCCAATAAATGCCCGTAAAATAATGTGATGTGATTATTCCTTGGGTCATTTGCTGCCATAAAATTAACAATGCTATTGCTGAAAAACTCCCCAATAAAAAGAAGACGCGAAAGCCTAATGCGAATAATGGGGAATTGGAATCAAGTGATTTCATAAGTTTTGATGATTAGTATTTTTGTAACTGTATTTTTTTAGCATAATAGTTCATTTTTCAGTTAAATAAGTTTAAAAATAACCTTTCCTGATTGAATTGTGTGCGTCACTCTCCCTTTTAAGGTTTGCGCCCAAAACGGTGTATTAACACCTGTACTGTGCCAATTATTAGTATCAACGCACCATTCTAAATTTGGATTAAAAATACAAATGTCGGCAGGTGAATCAATCGAAAGTGAACCTGTTTTCAAACCTAAAATAGCGGCGGGTTTGGCATTTAACAATTCCAAACCTTGTGGCAAATCAATTACGTTTTCAGAAACTAATTTCAACAATAATGGTAAAAGTGTTTCTAAGGTCGAAATTCCTGCTTTGGTTTCAGGAAATGCCGCTAGCTTTGAATCTAAATTGTGAGGCTGGTGATCACTACAAATCGCGGAAATCGTGCCATTACCCAAGCCAATCCGTAAATAATCACAATCTTCAGTACCACGAAATGGTGGTAAAACGTGATAATTACTGTCGAAGGGAATCACGTCATTTTCAGTTAAATGTAATTGGTGCATCGACACGTCTGCGGTTACGTTCAAACCGTATTTCTTTGCTTGTTGTAATTTAATCACAGCGCGTTTTGAACTCAATTGCCCAAAATGAACTCGGCAACCTGTTAATTCGGCAAGTTCTAAGCATTGATCCAAGGCAATTGTTTCAGCGGCCTCGGGAATGCTTGGTAAGCCATAACGTGTCGCCATTAAACCTTCGTGAGCACAGCCACCATTACTCAAGCTAAATTCATTGGGGCGATAAATAAATAATAAATCATGACTTGCCGCATATTCCATTGCCCGTCGCATAATAAGTAGATTTTTAATCGGAAAATTGCCATTACTCATTGCAATACAGCCTGCTTGCTTGAGTGACAGCATTGAACTTAATTCAACACCTTCAAGTTTCTGCGTCAACGCTCCGATGAAATAGATTTGTGGGTAACTAGCGGTTTTTGCTAATTCTTTTAAATGCTTAACTACTTCAGGAGTATCAATAGTTGGCTTAATATCTGGCTGTACACAAAATGATGTTACACCTGAACTTGTTGCTGCAATGGTTTCTTTTCTAAGATTTTGCAAACGTACACTCAAATCTACAAATCCTGCACAAACAATTTGCCCAGTGACATCAATAATTTCGTCAGCGTTAAAATTTGGTGGTGCATCGTTAAACGCCTTGATTTTACCGTCTTGAATATAAATATCGCCGATGTAATTCAGTTTATTTGTTGCATCAATCACTCTGCCGTTTTGAATTTTTAATCCCATTCTAAACTGCCACCTGCGGCATAAGACGCATTTTTACCTTCAAAAAAATTGGTTTCACCTAAATTTACTTTGCTTGCATCGTCAAACCACGGAATTGGATTTTTTATGTTGTACATCGGTTCTAAGCCAATAGAATCAAGGCGTTTATCAGCTAAACTTTGAATAAATCCTTCGATAATTACGTCGGTTAATCCTAAAACGCCATCCTGAATAATGTATTTGCCCCATGCAATTTCATGCTGTACGGCAAGTTGAATTAGCTCCCGGCATTCATTGATTAGGTTTTCAGTGAAAACATGTGGGATTTCTTGACGCAGTGTTTTCCACATATTGACAAATAAGTGTAAATGCGCCTCTTCATCTTTTTGGATTAGCTGAATCATCTTCGCACTATTTTTCATCAGCCCTTGGCGCTCTAACGTGTAGAAAGTAAGGAATCCATTAAAAAAATAAATCCCTTCAAGTGCGATATTAGCAACCACTGCTTTCACAAAATTCTCTTCAGAAAATCCTGACCCTAAAATTTCTGATGATCGTGTTATGTACTCGTTTTTCTCTGATAAAACAGGATCAGTATCAAACATCCAATAAATTTCTTCGGGATCAAAACCAATGGACTCAATGATTTGTGCGTAAGACAAAACGTGTTGCGCTTCTTCCCAGGCTTGGCGCGTGATACACATTGAAACTTCAGGTGAGGTAATGTGTTTACCGATATTCCTAGTCAAGTTATTAAGTTGAATACCATCTAAATTACTCAGGAATGCTAATGCCTTTTTGTAAGAATTTAAATTTCCTTCTGTTAATTGCCCTGTGGCGTATTGTTTGGCATCTTCAGATAAATCGACTTCTCGCTGATCCCACGCATTATTTTGCTGCTGCTCCAGAAGTTGCATTGCCCAAGGATATTTTACGGGACGAATTTGCATTAGGTTATTCATTGGACCGTTTATTAACATTCGGTCATTGATACTAAATCGTTTATTGCTCATTTTTATTACTCTGAAGTTTTAGATTAAAAGTTGGACAGGAAATTATAGTTATTTGTTATTATTTGTATTTTTTAACACATTGAAAATAGCTTTATCTTTTCAATAATAAAACAATCCAATTAAAACCGTCAAAATTATGATTACTGAAATTAAACTCTCGCGTCAATTAACTAGTGAATTATTACATCGCGCTCAAATTTCTCCTGCCGCTGAAATTTGTGGCTTAATTAGTAGTAAAAATAACGAGCCTTTTTATTGTTACCCTGTTGAAAATGTCACAACGGAACCAAAAAATCAATTCTTATTTGATTCAAAGCAACATATTTCAGCGTTAAAAAAAATGCGTAAAAATGGCGAAGAACTTTTTGCAATTTACCATTCACATCCCACTGCGCCTGCTTATCCTTCGGCATTAGATTTGGAAATGGCAACGCCAGAAAATGTACTTCATTTTATTGTTTCATTAAATATTAAAGGTATTTTAGAATTGCGTGCCTTCAAAATCATAAATCAACATGCTACAGAAATTAGAATTACGCTGTAGACTAATAGTCTTTTAAACCATAAAAATTATCACCTTAAATCATGAAAAAAATTTTACTATTACCATTAGTTCCATTATTACTTGCAGGCTGTGCAGACAAAAATAATTATGAAGCGGCTATTTTAGCGGAACTGCAACGGGATACGAAAACAGTTGGTACAAGAGATTATAAAGTCCCCGCTGAAAAACTAGCGACTTGTATTGTGGATGTGTCATCAAAAAATATGCCTGGTATTTTTGAATTAGACCCAGCACGTTTAACGGCTTATCGTAATTACACAAAAATGCTAACACTTACACAATCACAAGATCCTAAAAAAACAATGGAAGAATTGCAGACAGATTTTGGTTCGCCAAAAGAGTTAGTTGAGGCGCGAAGTAATTACACAGAAAGCGAGTTGGAATGTTTATCGTCATTTGTAATGAGTGCTGAGGAACCAACTCCATCAGAAAAATAATTAATACTTAGATAAGGTGTCGTGAAATGAAACGATTGTTTTTAGTTTCCGTAATGATATTTTTTGTGACCGGCTGTGTTTATACAGGGCGGCACGCATTTTATGGTTATTCAGGTAGCGATTATGGTTATTCACGCTATACGACTGTCTCGCCTGCATACCCTCGCTATCAACAGCAAGAATATTATTATACGCCAGCACCGTATTTTCGTTCACATGAACGACGTGAATACGATTATGGACGCTCACGCACTCGATCACATCATCATTGGTAAAGTAAAAAAGGTCAATTGTGATAAACAATCGACCTTTTTTATTTAAGTCTGAAGCAAAATCTCTACTTTAAAACACGTAATGTAGGCTTTGCTTTTTTAGGTGGCTCAGGTGGCTGTGGAGGTGGTGTATCACTTCCTGATTCTTCAGCATCAAATACCATACCACGTCCATTCTCTTTTGTATAAATTGCCAAAACCGCTGCGACGGGGACATTAATATACGTCGATTTACCACTAAACCGTGTGTTAAATTCAATAACATCATTACCAAAACATAACGCTTCAACCGCTGCAGGACGAAGATTTAAAACAATCTGTCCATCTTGTATAAACTGCATTGGCAAAACTGCATCACTGTGGGTTGCATCGACTTGCAAATATGGCGTGAAATTATTGTCCAAAATCCATTCGTAAATTGAACGAATTAAATACGGCTTTAACGGTGTCATTTAGGTAATTCCGCCATATCCATTTCGATATCACTCAAACTACGAGCAAAAGCAGGGCGCTTAAACATTCGTTGTGCGTATTTATTAATTACATCATCAGGTGCTGACGTTAAATCAATACCAATGCTCGGCATTCTCCACAATAATGGTGTTATGACACAATCAATCAACGAAAATTCATCGCTCATAAAATAAGGGCGAGCCGCAAAAATTGGCGCTGCTTCGAGTAAACTTTCGCGCAATGATTTTTTTGCTTTTGCTGATTTTTTCTCGCCTGTAAATAAAATATCATCCAGTAATTGATACCAATCTTGATCAATGCGTTTAATTAACATTCTTGCATTTGCACGCGACACAGGGTCCATTTGATGTAAAGGTGGATGCGGAAAGCGTTCGTCGAGATATTCCATAATGATGCGTGAATCGTAAAGCACCAAATCACGTTCAATCAGGGTTGGTGAAATACCACGAGGATTTTCATCCGATTCTGCACATCTTTGATTGTCTGCCAATAATTCTTTTGGTGGATTTTGAGGGTCGTAAAATTCAATTTCAGCAGCAATGCTTTTTTCTTGTAAAACAAAGCGAGCGCAATGGCTCAAAACGCAAGTAGGAGAAGAATAGAGAGTCATAACGGATTTACGGGTAGCTATATTGGTCACAAAAACAACCTCATGAGAGGAAAAATGAGGTTGTATTATACATGATAGAATTTTTTAACGGTGAAGTGTCTTAAAATACCCTTTTTTTTCAATTCGATACGATGTTAATGCACGTCTTTCCAGTATTCTTTTTTCAGTAGATATGCGATAACTAAGAAAATTAGCAAGTAAAAAATCACATATTTACCCATTTGCTGACGTTCCAATTGCACTGGTTCGCCAACGTAAACTAAGAAGTTGACCAAATCATTGACCGTTTTGTCGAATTCTTCGGGCGATTGTGTCCCCGCACTCGAACCCACCAACTTTTTAAGCACACGCCGTTCGCCGTCTATTTCGTAAACGGGCTGTTGTTCACCTTGCAATTGCCACAATGGATTCGGCATGGAAACGTCTTCAAAAATCGCATTATTTACGCCAAATGGACGATTTTTATCCGCGTAAAAACCTTTCAAATAACTGTAAAGCCAATCCGCGCCGCGTGAACGAGCAATCAATGATAAATCGGGTGGTTGCGTGCCGAACCATTTTTCCGCATCGTGTTTATTCATTGCCGAATGCAATTGCTCATAAATCCCTGCACCTTCCGGTGCAATGTCTTTTAAAACATGCTTTTCGTCCAAACCCAAATCGTTAGCAATGCGTAAATAACGAATTTGTTTT
>BJHG01000061.1 GCA_014191975.1 Methylococcaceae bacterium
CACCTTTGTATTTTCATATCCATTTGTACAGCAGCCCCACAGGAATCCCTAAGTTTTGTGCGACTTCTATCGGGGTTTTTCCTTCTTCCAGCACCATTTTCACTGCTGACGTTTTATATTCTTGGGAATATTTGTTTTTCATTTTCTGACACCTAATTTTGATGGATAATTCTACAAAACTTTTGTCCTGATTAGTGTAGCGGGATCAGAACAGGTGCCACCATGATGGGCAATTTAGGTATACAACCTGATGTTATCGAGAAATGCTTAAACCACACCGAAGAAAACAAGGTTAAGCGTATCTATCAGCGTCAAGAACTTAAAACAGAACAATCGCAAGCGTGGCAGGTGTTAGGCGATAGACTGCGTTTTTTAGTACAATCCGATTTAACCAGATAGCCCGACGGGGCAACAAGTAGGCTTCATTACCTTATTTCTGGTTATTCCTTATCGTAAGGATTACACTTGAATGGAGTGTTTGATGGGTTATTTAACGCTGGATGAAGCTGCGATATATGCAACCAACAAGAATGGGTTTGATGTAACCAGTTCGGAATTATTACGCGCTGGTGTTTACGGTGTTTTGTTGATAGCGGCCCCTTTGGTTTTGGGAGAATGCAAAGAGCGGGGCAAGATAATGAAGATTTTTTTAAAGCTCAACTATTGATAATCCCACCAAGTCATTTAATGGAGATTGAATCAGAAGGACACGCAAAAATTCAAGTAGCACACAGTATTGACGGCAAAGTCCTATATTTTCCATGCAAAGAAGTGGTGCGCGGCAAACTTTGCGTACTCACAGCAGAACTGGATAAATTTTTAACAAATTTAGTGAAAATAGAAAAACCACTCCCAGAACCAATTGTTTCTAATGACAAACCACTAACCGAAACAGAACGCAACACCATGTTAACGCTAATTCTAGGCATGGCAGTTGATGCTTATGGTTATGACCCCACCCAAGTAAGAAGTTCATTAACTGGTACTGGAAAGGATAGCTTAACAGTGATGCTGCAAACACGCGGCTATGATGTGTCGGATGACACTATCCGAAAATACCTTAAAGAAGCAGCGGAGAAAATAAAACCATGTCCACCTTAACAATTGACACTCATAAGGACTGCACCGATGACAGCAACCGTTTTAAACATTCATGAGTTTTACAACGAACTCAAAAAAGTAGGATTTAGCGAACAACAAGCCGAATTGATAGCTAATTTACACGGAAAATCAGCCGCTGCCGCTGTGGAACAAGCAAAACACGATTGCAAACTCGATGACGTTGCGACAAAGCGCGATTTAAAAGAGCTGGAATTACAGTTATCAATACAAATTGAAAAATCACGCGCCGATGTTACGACACTGATAGTTAGACTGGGTTTTTTACAAACGGGGCTAATTACTGCCGTATTACTCAAATTGGTTGGAACTTTTTAACTAAACTACTTGCGCACCCAAAACCCCATAAAACCACTTTCAAACCGAAGGTGGTTTTTTATGCCCACCGCAAACCCAGTAACCACGCGAAACATAACCGAATCGGTTATGACTTAACCGAGTTCGGGCAACTCAGCTATGCACCTGTTCAAAATGCAACCTTGTTCAATTCAATAAAACGAGGCTCAAGCATGACTACAAAAGAATTACCCCAAACTGGATTTTTCAGGCTGCCGCAGATAATCGGTACTAAAGGCAATCCACCGCTAATACCTGTTAGCCGTACAACGTGGCTCAATGGCGTGAAATCTGGCAAGTTTCCAAGACCTGTTAAATTAGGGGCTAGAACTAACGGCTGGCGTGTTGCTGATATTTACAAGCTGATTGAAGACTTGGAAGCGAGGGGGTAACTATGACTAGATTAGAAGCCACCCACGCAGCGAACGTGGGCGACACAAGAAATAATTGGCAAAGCAATTATACCAGTGTTCACGAGATTACCGAACAGTTTAAATCCTTCATGTTAGAGCATGGCATTGCCACCAATGACCAGATTATCCCAGACACATTGAGCATCCAACGCGCTCACATTGTCGGAGATAAACGCGGTTCTAAAAACCTTGCTTACAGATTACACACCGATGGCAGACCCAGTGGCTATTTCACCAATTGGCGTGGCATTACGGGAACGTGGAGTGCAGACGGCAAACCACGCAAGCTAACCCGCCAAGAATATCAACAGATTCAACAAGAGCGCAAACAGCGAGAAGTTGAACAACAAGCAAGGCATGATGAGGCAGCCATTAAAGCGCGTCTAACGTGGCAACAATCCACGCCCGCAATAATCCACCCTTACCTAAGCAAGAAGCGCATTCAAGCTCACGACGCAAGAATTAGAGGCAATGAGTTAGTTATACCGATTGGCGACGCTCAAACGGATGAAATTTGCAGTTTGCAATTCATTTCAGCCGATGGCAGCAAACGCTTTTTAACAGGCGGCAAGCTCAAAGGCTGTTTTTCCTTCATTGGTGAACCAAGCCCAGACCAGCCTATTCTAATTTGTGAGGGATGGGCAACAGGTGCCTCACTTCATGAAGACTCAGGGCATAGCGTTGTCATTGCACTGAACGCTGGCAACCTCGAGCCAGTCGCAAAGGTTATCCGCAAACTCTACCCAATGGCGCAAATCATTGTGTGCGGGGATAACGACGTTTCAGGCGTGGGACAACTTAAAGCTAAGGAGGCAGCATTAGCCATTGGCGGAAAGGTGTTAATCCCTGAAATTGTCGGGTGTGATTGGAATGATGTTTTGACTATGGAGGGCTAACCGATGACTGATAACACAACCACCAAAAAATTGATTGATGAGATTGTTCAAGAACTAAAACATCCAAGCAGCGCAAAGCAAATGGCTGTTTCTTCACTGTTAAGCACTATTGAGCGCGTCAATTTGCAAGATGTTTGCGTTTCTTTGGGATGGTCGAGCAGTGACCTTAAGCCACCAACAAAAGACCATTACAAAGTTGCGATTGTTCACGTTTTGATTGAAGCAGCCAAAAAGAATAACTGGCACATCATCCACGATACGGGGTTTTTCTACATTTACAACGGTGCATATTGGATTGCCTTATGCGATGACGAAGTTAAACAACTACTTGAAAAAGCAGCAATCAAAATCGGGTTTAGCGAAATTGAAAGCCGAGACGTTGAGTTTGTCGGGAAGTTATTCAAACAAGCTATGAAGGACGGCTTTTTTTCTGAACGTCACTACAAAAAACAATCCATCATCAATTTGAGAAATGGCAGCCTTGTATTGAGTGAAAGTGGCGTATCACTCAAAGCCTTTGATTATCGCGATTTTCTCACCCATCAACTCGATTTTGATTACAACGAAACCGCCAAAAATGAAGTATTCCATCAATACCTTGACCGTGTATTGCCTGATAAAGACTCCCAGAAAACTTTGCAGCAGGTAGCAGGTTATTTGTTTATCAAAGGCTTGAAACTTGAAAAGGTATTTTTTCTTTATGGCGGCGGTGCCAATGGCAAAAGCGTGTTTTTTGAAGTGTTGAGTGGTGTTATCGGCTGTGAGCATATCAGCAATTATTCCCTTGAATCGCTGACTAATGACAACGGTTATTTCAGGGCAATGATTAAAGACAAAATTGTTAATTACGGCACGGATATAAAACTCACCCGCATTGATGCAGGGCATTTTAAAACACTAGCCTCAGGTGAACCCATCGAGGCACGTTTGCCTTATAAACAGCCTTTTATGATGACCGATTACGCCAAGCTGATATTTAACGTCAACAAACTGGAATCGGCAAACATCGAACACACGCACGGGTTTTATAGACGTTTGCTGATTATTCCTTTTGGCGTAACCATTGAAGAAAAAGACCAAGACCGTGACTTGCACAAAAAGATTTTGCAAGACAAGGCAGGGGTTTTGAACTGGATTGTTGAAGGGGCAAAACAAGTTATCCAGTCACGCTGCTTGTTTGAATCTGAAGAATGCACGGCTATTAAAACGCAATTCCTGAAAGAAACCGACAGCGTGGCGATGTTTGAAGAGCAGGCAATAAAAGAGGGCTTGAATGGAAATTCTTATTGTCAAAGTGTCGCTAATTCTTATCGTGAATACAGAAGTTATTGTGATGATGCAGGGCTTAGAAATCCGTTAGGGCGCAGTAATTTTACTAAGCGCATGGAGGGCATTGGATTTACCAAGCGCAAGAATAACGAGGGATGGTGGCTTAACAAAAGTTACGCGCCCATGCCCAGCACTGAGCGATTTTAAAGGGTACCTCTTTAAAAACTTTGTCACTTCGTCACTTTTTAATTTTTTCACTTAAAAAACAATTTGTTAGCCGTGACAAAGTGATTTTAAAATGTCACTACCTTGTCACTTTTTGGCACCACTTTGTCACTTTTGAATTTTAGAGGGTGACAAAGTGAGTACCATTTTTTCACTTTGTCACTACTTTGTCACTACTTTGTCACCGCTACAACCCTTACGGCTGTAAGGCTACAGCGAAAAGGTGACAAAGTGACAAATGGTTTGGGAGAGGGTAGTTTTTTTGAGGAGTACAAAATGCGTTATACGCAAAAAATTAGGGCAGCAGGTTTTGTTATCTCAATTGATGGGGATAGTTTTTTAGTGTCGCCAAGTGAGCAATTGACCAATGAACAGCGCGAATATCTCAGAGCGAATAGGGATTTAATCATTGGTGAACTTGAGACCTTTGAAGAACGCGCAGCGATTATGGAATTTGACGCAGGTTTTAGCAGGGACGAAGCAGAAAAATTAGCTATCGTGACTATTCCTTTTGGAGGTTGAAAAATGAGTGATGAAAATAACGTCATTATTGACGGTATAACGGGTGAGGTTGAAACCCTACCCCCACAAAAAGGCAAACGGTATCGTTGCCAGTTGGACACCATGCAAGACGTTAAACGTGAGATGGCTAAAGTTTATCGTGAGGCTAGAAGCGGTATTGTTGACGTTCAAGATGCAACAAAACTGACTTGGTGCTTACAGGCAGTGGCTAAGGTTATCGAGGGCAGCGACATTGAATCGAGAATTGAACAATTGGAACAACAGGCGGCGGTTAAAAAATGAACATCAAACAGCGATTAAAAGCCGTTGAAACTGCAATAAACCTACCCGCCCCAAAGAATAGAATTTTAATTTTAGTTATTGATGACGGCAAAGACGATGACAATGATAGTGTTGACGATGCCATTATTGGCTATAAGCATGATAAGACTGGCATTGTTTATGGTGTAGATGATGATTTATCACACATCAAAGGCTTTCACTTCCTGACTGCGGTTTATAACGATGATGATTTAAACGATGACGACGATTAAAAACAGACTTGAAAAACTGGAGCTACTAGCACAACCACCAAAGAATGATTTAATTATCAGAATCAATTTAGCAGGAGTGGACGTTGCACCAATTGGTTACAGGGATAATAAGACGGGTATTATTTATGGTGTGGATGATGATTTAAACCACCTTGAAGGATTTAACATTTTGTTTGCTGAATATCCCGAAGGCTTAGGTGTTGGATTTTAGCTTAACGTTCAATTTGTAAATTCATTATCCATACAAAAATTAACTTGCATTAAACTATGAGCCATTTCTCTTGCAAAAATAATAAATGGTCATGACCACACTCACCCAATTACTCAACACCTACCGCCAAGCGTCACAAACAGAGCGTGAAAAAGGCACTTATTTTGAAGAACTGATTTGCACCTATTTACGCAACGAACCGTTTTACAAAGATTTGTATTCGCACGTTTGGTTTTATTCGGATTGGGCGCGTGAACGTGGTGAAGATGCACGCGATACAGGTATTGATTTAGTCGCTAAAAAAAGCGGCACAGACGAATATCACGCCATTCAATGCAAGCTGTATTCTGAAAACTATCGTTTGAAAAAAGGCGATATTGATTCATTTTTCACCGCGTCAGGTAAAAAGATTTTCAGTCATCGAATCATTGTTGCAACGACCAATAATTGGGACGACCACGCCGAAAATGCAATCCAAGACCAAAACCCACCCGTTACCAAAATTGACCTCAACGATTTAGAAAATAGCAAAATTGATTGGGCGAATTATCAGCCACAACAAGAAATCAAATTAAAACCCACCAAGTCATTACGCGAGCATCAAGTCAACGCGCTAAACGCGGTTGAAGCTGGTTTGCAAGCCGCAGAGCGCGGCAAGCTGATTATGGCGTGCGGCACAGGTAAGACTTTTACAGGTTTGAAAATCGCTGAAAAATTAGCGGGGGCAAATAAGCGCGTGTTGTTTTTAGTGCCGAGTTTGTCTTTGTTGTCGCAAACATTGACCGAGTGGACGCAAGAAACTGAAACGCCATTACATAGCTTTGCCGTGTGTTCCGATAGTGACGTGGGCAAGAAACGCAAAAAAGACGATGACATTGTGCAGACTTTTACGCATGAGCTACGTTATCCCGCGACCACCGATTCACGAAGTTTAGCGATTGCAATGGTAAAGCGGCATGACGTTGAACACATGACCGTTGTGTTTTCGACGTATCACTCGATTGATGTGATTGGCACAGCGCAAAAGGAATTTGATTTACCTGATTTTGATTTGATTATTTGCGACGAAGCACACCGAACCACAGGCGCAACCTTTGGGGATGATGACGAATCGAGTTTTATCAAAGTTCACAGCAATGACAACATTCGCGCTCAAAAACGCCTCTATATGACGGCAACACCGCGTATTTATGGCGACCAAGCCAAAGCGATTGCTGAACAGGAAAATGGCGAATTGTGTTCGATGGATGATGAATCGCTTTTTGGTAAAGAGCTTTATGTGATTAACTTTTCTGAAGCGGTTAAGCGTGATTTGCTGGTGGATTACAAGGTTATCGTGCTTGCCATTGACGAGGCGCACGTTAGCGCACGATTACAGGCGTTGTTATCGAGTGATGAAAACACGCTCAAAGTCGATGACGCGGCAAAAATTATCGGGTGTTGGAAAGCCTTATCTAAACAAGGTACGAGCGAAGATTTAACCGATGATAATCAGCCTATGCGTCGTGCGGTGGCATTTTGTCAGGTGATTGAACCCAGCACCAATGCGAAAACGCACAAAGTCAGCTCTAAAAATATCGCCAAAATGTTTAAAAGCGTGGTCGATGCTTATCAAGAACAGGAAATCAATGACAACCCCGATAACGAAGAAATTGCCGTTTATTTAGGCTGTGAAGCCGAGCATATCGACGGCAGCATGAATGCCAGCCAAAAAGAAGAAAAATTGAATTGGCTTAAAGCTGAACCTGATGAAAATACTTGCCGCATTTTGAGCAATGTTCGTTGTTTATCCGAAGGCGTTGATGTTCCTGCGTTAGATGCTGTGTTGTTTTTAACACCGCGTAATTCTCAAGTTGATGTTGTTCAATCGGTTGGTCGTGTCATGCGTAAAGCCGAAGGTAAAAAACGCGGTTATGTGATTTTGCCTGTCGTCATTCCCGCAGGTGTTGAACCTGAAAAAGCTCTCGACGATAACAAAACTTATAAAGTCGTTTGGCAGGTTTTACAGGCGTTGCGGTCGCATGATGACCGTTTCGACGCGATGATTAACAAACTCGATTACATCGGCAAAGATGTTTCTAAAATGGAAGTTATCGCCATTACCGACAACATTACGCCTAAAGGTAAAGGTTCAACAGGTAAAACACCGCCAAATGGAGATGGTGTCATTGGTAATCCACCTAAAACCAAACCACCTGAACAAGTTCAAATACCTTTTGAAATCGGTGTCATTGAACGCGCGATTTATGCGAAAGTCGTTAAGAAATGCGGCAATCGTAGTCATTGGGAAGATTGGGCGAAAGACATTGCCAAAATTGCACAAACGCACATTACCCGGATCCGCACCATTTTAGAAAACTCTGAAAATAGCGTTGAAATCAGCGCGTTTGAGAATTTCTTAACAGGATTGCGAGCGCATTTGAATCCGAGCATTTCACAAGATGACGCGGTGGAAATGTTAGCCCAGCATCTCATCACCAAACCTGTGTTTGATTCGCTATTTGAAGGCTATGCGTTCACTGAACACAATCCCGTTTCACTTGCGATGCAAGCCGTTTTAGAAATTCTGCAAAGCCATCATCTCAATAAAGAAGCCGATACTCTGCAGCTCTTTTATGACAGCGTAAAAGAACGGGTCAAAGGCATCAACAATGCGTCTAACAAAAAATCATTACCGAGCTTTACGACAAATTTTTTAAAACCGCGTTTCCAAGAATGGCAGAACGGTTGGGCATTGTTTATACGCCCGTTGAAGTCGTCGATTTCATTATTCACAGTGCCGATGACGCGCTCAAACAAGAATTTGGCGTTGGGTTGACCGATGAAGGCGTGCATATTCTCGACCCGTTCACAGGCACGGGAACGTTTATGGTGCGGCTGTTGCAAAGTGGCTTGATACAAGCCGAAGATTTAGCGCGGAAATATCAAAAAGAATTACACGCCAACGAAATTATTTTGCTCGCCTATTACATCGCCGCGATTAACATTGAAGAAACCTATCACGATTTGAGCCAACGCGATTATGAGCCGTTTCAAGGCATTGTTTTAACCGATACCTTCCAAATTAGCCGAAGGTAACTTTTTAGAAAACGCCACGTCGCCTGAAAATGGCGAGCGTGCCAAGCGGCAAAAACTCAATGATATTCGCGTCATTATTGGCAATCCGCCGTATTCAGCAGGGCAAACCAGCGCAAATGATGGCAATCAAAATTTAGAATATGACAAGTTAGACGGCAGAATTCGTAAGACTTACGCAGAAAAATCAAACGCTGGAAATGTAAAAAATCTTTATGACTCCTACATTCGCGGCATTCGCTGGGCTTCTGACCGAATCAAAGATAAAGGCATGGTGTGTTATGTCACCAATGGTTCTTTTTTAGATGCTAACAATATGGACGGTTTGCGAGCTTGTTTAACGAGTGAATTTAGTAAAGTTTATTGTTTCAATTTACGCGGCAATCAACGCACGTCTGGTGAAACATCACGAATGGAAGGCGGTAAAATTTTCGGTTCTGGAAGTCGCACGCCAGTTGCGATTACGTTGTTAATCAAAAATCCTGAACATAAAGGCGCGTGTGAATTGTTTTATCACGACATTGGCGATTATTTAAGTCAAAAAGAAAAGCTAGAAATTATTAGTCAATTCAAAAGTATTAACGCGATTTCATGGCAAAAACTTACACCAAACAATAGTCACGATTGGATTGACCAGCGGAATGAAGAATTTGAACATTTTGTTTCAATTGGAAATAAAGATAGCGAAATTATAGAAAGAACAATTTTCAATAATTATGTTTTAGGACTTACTACAAGTCGTGATACTTGGATATACAATTTTTCCAAAAATGATTTAACGGGCAACATTAGCGGTATGATTGATTTTTATAATTTACAGGTAATCAATTATACAAATTTACCAAACGATAAACGTTCTGATATTGAAAAATTTATTGATACTGATACAAAAAAAATAAGCTGGTCGAGAGGGTTAAAAAAACAACTTTCACAATTGAAAAGCTATAATTTTGAAAATAAATCTTTACGGGTTGGAATGTACAGACCTTATTTCAAACAATGGGTTTATTTTAATAAAGATTTTAATGAATACATTTATCAGTTACCTAAAATTTTCTCAAACGATTTGGTTAAAAATTTAGTTATTTGTGTGACGGGACGAGGTGCAACAAAAGATTTTTGTGCGTTAATTTCAAACACGTTGCCAGATTTAGAAATGATTTCAAAAGGGCAATGTTTCCCACTTTATACCTACGAAAAAATAGAGATTGAAGAAAGCGGGTTGTTTGATACGCCAGCCGAGAGCGGTTATCGAAAAAAGGAAAATATCACCGATGCGATGCTGAGTGAATTTAGAACCCAGTACGCAGACGTTAAAATCAGCAAACAAGACATTTTTTATTACGTTTATGGCGTGTTGCATTCGCCCGAATATAAAACGCGCTTTGCCTCTGATTTGAAAAAGATGTTGCCGCGCATTCCGTTTGCGAAGGATTTTTGGGCGTTTAGCCAAGCGGGACGTGATTTAGCGGCGTTGCATTTGAATTATGAAACGATTGAGCCGTATGCGTTGATTGAAGAAATAAATGGCGCGGTGGATTTCACGGTTGAAAAAATGAAGTTCCCCAGCAAAGCCGATAAGAGCAAGATTATTTATAACGCACACGTTACGTTGTCGGGTATTCCGTTGGAGGCTTACGAGTACGTTGTGAATGGTAAATCGGCAATTGAATGGATTATGGAGCGTTACGCCGTCACGATTGATAAAGACAGCGGCATCAAAAATAATCCCAATGATTGGAGCGAGAACCCGCGTTATATTTTGGATTTGGTGAAACGGATTGTGGCGGTTAGCGTGGGAAGTGTTGAAATTGTTAAGGGATTGCCTGATTTGGAGGAGAGGAAGTAAGAGCAAGAAATAAGGAAGCCGCCGATAAAAAGGCGGTTTTTTATTGCCTGAAATAATGGCAAGCGTTGCGGATGTTTTGTTTTAGTAATTTTAGGGTAATAACTTTCAAATAGTACCCCGTACAGTACCCCGAAACCGCATTTTTTACTTTTTGCCAAAATCTTAATTTTGTAATCAATTGTTTTTATTGGTCGGGACGACAGGATTTGAACCTGCGACCCCTTGTCCCCCAGACAAGTGCGCTACCAAGCTGCGCTACGCCCCGAATAATTCATATATTATGCACTTTTTGGAAAAAATACGCTATCAATACAGCCATTTTATGGCTATAGACTAAGTCAG
>BJHG01000062.1 GCA_014191975.1 Methylococcaceae bacterium
CAAAATTTGAAATGTAAATTGAACCAGCTGCGATATGTTTGCCTAACAGTTCGTATTCGTTGCCCAATAAAACATACCAACCTGCAATTAAGCAAAACATCAGCACCACAATAAGCGACGGAAAAATCCGCTTAATTCGACGACTGTAAAAGTCGAGCAAACTGAAATTATTTTGGCTTTGATTTTTGAGAATAATGCTGGTGATTAAATAACCCGAAATCACAAAAAAGATGTCAACACCAATAAACCCGCCGTGTAAAAACTTCGGGAAGGCGTGAAAAATAATCACTAATAAAATCGCTACAGCACGCAATCCATCAATATCGGGACGGTAAGTAAAATTGGGATTGTGTTCGAGAGTTTTAGACATGAATACTTGAAGTGGCTTAAATATATACGCAGATTCTAAAGTGAATTACCAAATAATCATAGCGAAAGCGACTTTTCCCCTTATGATATGATTCAGGTATTGCCCAACTAAAACAAAAAACCTCATGCCTCAAATTCTTATTTTATGGTGCTTTCTTATCGCTGTGAATCTCATTATTCGTCCTCTAATGCCAATCGACGAAACTCGTTACGTTAGCGTGGCGTGCGAAATGTGGGTAAGGGATCTAAAACTCTCACGCTTTGGAAGCTCGACGTTTTAGAGGGGAAATTTACTTTTTTCATAAAACACAATGCCAACACGTTCAATATGTTCATGCAGTTTTTTATGATTTAACTTGTCAAAAATTGAAAGATCGATGGTGTAAGGCAATAACAAATCATCCAAGGCTTCAGCAACGTCATAAAGTAAATGCAATGATAGCTTTTCACCGTAAAGCGTTAAATCAATATCCGACCCTTTTTTAAAATTGCCTTTTGCGCGAGAACCGTACAAAACCGCTTTTTCAATTTCAGAAAAATGCTCAAAAACACCACAAATTTTTCCCACTGTTTTAGGCGTCAATCCATCATTCATGCGTCATTTTGTTCGTATAGCTGTGTGAATTTTCGCGCCATTTTTTCAAATTCCGGGTAAAAACTGTGCGAAATATCTTCGGCAACCTCGTCAGCCAGTTCTGGATTGTAAGTGTGCGAGGTTTGATTTCGTGCCTTAATCATTGCCATCCAAGCGTCACCATTTTCAATTAAATTATTTTTAAACGCCAAGCGTGTTGCATCACGTGAACCAATCAAATCGACAAACCCCTTGTGTTCTAAATAATCTTTCAACACATTCCACGCCAATTCGTGCGTGAACTCGAAACCCTGAATCAAACCTTGTTGCTCAAGTTTTGATAATTGACGGATTTTAGTCAGTTCGACGGCTTCGATTAAGGTTTGAAAAGCTTTTAGGTAATTATTAAAGCGTTGTTTCCATCGAAGGTCTTGGTTTTGGATGGACATTTTGAAACTCCGTGTGTGGTGTTTGATTTTTTCAAATTTAGAACGACCTTTAAAAGACAAGGTAATACCGTCAAATTTTAAAGTGAATAACCAAATTATCATAACAAAAACTACTTTTTTGTTGTGATATGATTTAAACATTATTAAAACTAAAAAATATCCCTTGATGCTTCAAATTATTATTTTATGGTGCGTTCTTATCGCTGTGAATCTCATCATTCGTCCTCTAATGCCGATCGACGAAACCCGTTATGTTAGTGTTGCATGGGAAATGTGGGTAAGCGGCGATTTTTTAGTACCGCATTTAAACGGTGAAACATACAGTCACAAACCACCGTTATTATTTTGGTTAATGTCGTTAAGTTGGTGGTTCTTTGGCGTAAATGAGTGGACACCGCGCATTATTTCGCCGTTATTTGCATTAGGTTCAACTTTATTATCCAGTTTGGTTGCTCAAAAATTATGGGTTGACCGTCCGCAGGTTTCAAGAATTACACCGTTCATTTTACTCGGAACCGCATTCTGGTTGGTTTACAGCACGCTAACAATGTTCGATATGTTGTTGGCATTTTTTGTGTTACTGGCAATTTACAGCCTGTTAAAACTCTCACAATCCAACACGTGGCACGACGTATTTTTACTGGGTATTGCAATCGGCGGCGGTGTTTTCAGCAAAGGACCCGTCGTATTGTTGCAAATTTTACCTGTCGCATTACTTGCGCCGTGGTGGATCCAACACAAATCGCCTGACTTACGTTGGCGTGATTGGTATTTGAAAGTAGTCGCGGGAATTTTAATCGGTGCAAGTTTGGCGTTAGCGTGGGCAATTCCCGCCGGAATTTCAGGCGGTGAAGTGTATCGCAACGCCATTTTTCTTGGTCAAACGAGTGGGCGTTTAGTGAAATCTTTCGCGCATCAATTACCGTGGTATTGGTATTTGGAACGTTTGCCGTTGTTGTTATTACCTTGGCTATTTTTCAAACCGCTTTGGCAAGGTGCATTTAAATTAAATTTAAATGATTATGGTGTGCGATTTTGTATAGCATGGGCGTTGCCTTTTTTCGTGATGTTTTCATTGGTCAGCGGCAAACGGATTCATTATTTGTTGCCGTTAATTCCGGCGTTCGCGTTGCTTTTAGCACGAGCAGCAGATGAAATTAAAGACGTTCGTGCATGGCAGAAAGCGTATTTCCCCGTTTTGATGTTTTTCATGTTTTTGGTGATAGCGGCAACCGCTTTTCCGATGCTAAACACGCATTTTCATTGGGTTAAAAATTTAAACCTTGGCGGTAAATTATCAAGTATTTTTGCGTTTTGTATTTTACTTGTTATGCCATTTGGTCTTTTTGCACTGCCGACCAAAAACGTCATACAAATCGTTTTCTACACCGTGATTCCGTCGATTATCGTGCCGACATTTTTAGCGTTGTGTTATTTAGAAACGAACGCTGATCGATTCGACACAAAACCGATTGCGGAAAAAATCGCACAATTCCAAAATCAAAACAGCGTTGCCTTTTATGCAGGAAAATATCACGCACAATTTCAATTTACGGGACGTTTGACACAATCGTTAACATTATTGAATTCACCCGACGCTTTACAATTGTGGGCAAAAAACCATTCGAAGGGATTTATTTTGTTTGATTCTGAAAAGATGTCGCCAGAAAATCTGGTGTATTCTCATGCGTATCGCGCGGGGCAATTAGGTTTTATTCAAAGTGAAACGCTATTGAAAAATCCGACTTTGATTAACGATTTTATGATTCCGTAACAACTTTTTATTTTTCAGCAACCAATGTCTCAACACGAAAACTGCCTGCGGTATTCTCACCTAATGTTTTCGCTAACCACGGCAACACTGTTTTCAGTGTTGCCGCTAAACTCCACGGCGGATTGATGATAATCATGCCGCTTGCATTCATGCCGCGCCCTGAATTATCGGTGTTAATACTTAATTCAAATAACGCGATATTCGGAATACCACTTTTTTTCAACGCGGCTTCCAAAGCATCATTTCGCCCCCGTTCAATCACGGGATACCAAAGCGCATACGTTCCCGTTGCAAAACGTTTGTGCATTTGAACCAAAGTTTTCACAACATCCGAATAATCACTTTTCATTTCATAAGACGGATCAATTAATACCAATCCGCGACGCTCAAAGGGTGGCAATAATCCCACGCTATTTTTTAAACCATCCGCGTGTTCAATTTGAATACGTTTGTCGTGCTTCATATTTTCTTTTAATGCGGTGACTTCCGTCGAATGTAATTCAAATAAACACAATCTATCTTTGGGTCGAAGCATTTGTTTAATCAACAACGGCGAACCGGCATACGTTTTAAATTGCCCATTTTGATTAAAGCGTTTTTGTAATTCAATGTAATTAATGACACTCGGCGGTAAATCGTCACGTTGCCACAATTGGGAAATCCCCGTGTCAAATTCGCGTGTTTTTAAAGCGAAATCACTGTCTAGCGCGTATTTTCCACCGCCTGCGTGCGTATCAATAATGCAAAACGGTTTTTCTTTTTGCGCCAAATACGCAAGGATTTCGAGTAAAACAATGTGTTTTAAAACGTCGGCAAAATTTCCAGCATGAAAAGCGTGACGATAACTTAGCATCTGTTATTCGCCAATCGTCACAAGCCAACCACCTTCACCGTTACATTTTTCAGCTTTGGTTGTCGCCTTGATTTGAATTCGAGCGGTCGTATTTTTTAATTCAGAGGGTAATTTCCCCGCCACACGATATAAATTGCCACGTGCTTCAGTTTTAATCTCAACTAACTGCGATTTTACAGTGACTTCGATTTGCTCAGGTTTTTGAACGTTAAATGCAGTAAATGTAAATTCTGATTCTGGCGCAACGGTCGCTAAATGTTCTGGTTGGAATTTATCAAAACGAATTTTTTCACACGTTAGTGAACCGCCACCACCACCACCGCTATTTCCACCACCATGCCCACTGTGGTCAATTGCGTAACTGTTTGTCGCAAACATAGACACTACCAAAACTAAAACTATTTTTTTCATTGAAAACTCCTCATTATTTTTCTATTTTTAGAAATGAAAAAATGGCACTTTAAAAACGCAATACAAACTATAAAAGCAATTTTGAAAATATGGAACTTTTAACCGACGTGTTCTGACACTTCTAAATCAAAACCCGAAAGTGCAACGTATTTTTTTTGTGCGCCAAGTACTTTCAGTTTTCTAACGCCTAAATCTGCCAAAATGCGTGCTCCAGTCCCCGTTATTCGCCAATCAAAATCGTTATTTACTGGAACGTGATGACCATTATCGATAAGTTGGTAATGGTGAATTTGCTCAGCCAAAGCCTGATTGTTTTCGCTTTGACGAATTAAAACCAAAACTCCACATTTTGCCTCAGCAATTTTTTCCATTGCTGAACGAATCGACAAACTTGCTTCGCCTCGTTTTGAAGCAAAAATATCATCCAATACATTTCGTGCATGAACACGAACTAACACAGGTTCTTCACCAGAAATTTTACCCATTACGAGCGCAATGTGCAGATTATTGTCGTTACGATCTTGATAAGCATATAAACGAAAATCGCCGAATTCTGTCGGATAAGCACATTCGCTAACACGTTCGAGCGTATTTTCGTGTTGAATTCGATAATGAATTAAATCCGCAATTGTGCCGATTTTGAGATTATGTTTAGCTGCAAAAACCTCTAAATCGCCTTTACGCGCCATTGAACCATCGTCATTTAAAATTTCAACAATAACAGCGGCAGGTTCAACACCAGAAAGCCTTGCAAAATCACAACCAGCCTCCGTATGTCCAGCGCGATTTAATACGCCGCCAGCTTGCGCCATTAACGGAAAAATATGCCCAGGTTGCACTAAATCATCTGCCGTTGCGTCTTTCGCAACGGCAGCTTGAACAGTTCTCGCTCTGTCTGCTGCGGAAATACCTGTTGTCACACCTGTTGCAGCCTCAATTGAAACCGTGAAATTCGTGTAATGCGGTGTTTTGTTATCACTAACCATTAACGGCAATCGTAATTGCTGACAACGTTCTTGCGTCAATGTCAGGCAAATCAACCCACGTCCATAACGTGCCATAAAGTTAATATCTTCTGCACGAACAAATGAGGCTGCCATGAGTAAATCACCTTCATTTTCACGATCTTCGTCGTCCATGATGATAACCATTTTGCCTTGCTTTAAATCTTCAATAATTTCTTCAGTACTATTCATTACGTTATAAATCTCTTGTTTGTTTTTATAGACTAGCTAACTACTTGCTTATAATGAGAGGGTAATTTTTTAGGCGATTTAATACGGAGTTATTTATTGATATTGAACCGACCAAAAACAACTTCAATATCAGCATTTGTCACCCCAAATTCGCCCGCTAAAAATCGAACCATGTGATCTGTGGCTTTACCACCATCTGGTATTGCTGTTACGCTAATTTTTAATTGCGTTCCTTTCGCTTTGCCAATTAGATTCTGTTTTGCACTAGGTTTTCCTAAAATATTAATCACTAACGTTTCATCATCCCATACACAAAATTAACTCATGACTAATCGCTTGTTACTCATTATTTTTCCTGAATTTAATTTAGCATTCCAGTAGTCAATTACATAAATCCACTATTTTGTAAAAGCTCCATTGTCACAACAGAACAAGGCTTAGCGGCAGTTTCGCCTTTCATTAAACGCTCCATATAACGTGCTAAGACGTCGACTTCTAAATTCACTTTCGTACCAACAACAGCATCATCCAGCGTAGTTCCCATCAACGTGTGTGGCACGATATTAATACCAAAACTAGCACCATTCACATTATTGACCGTTAAACTAATACCGTTAATACAAATTGAACCCTTTTGAGCGATATATTTCGCCAAATCATCAGGAGCTTGAACAGTAAAGCGAATTGAACGTCCGTCAGATTTTTTGTCACTAATCGTGCCAACACCATCGACATGCCCACTCACAATATGCCCACCCAATCGAGTTGTCGGTGTCAATGCGAGTTCCAAATTAACAGGTGTACCAATGTGTGCATGCGCAAAACAAGTGTGCGCCAATGTTTCATTCGAAACGTCCGCTACAAAATAATCATGACCTAATTCTACCGCCGTTAAACAAACGCCATTTACAGCAATACTATCGCCTAAATTCGTATCCGTAAGCGATAACTTACCTGTGTGAATACTTAATCTTACATCACCACCGCGTGGTGTAATTGCGTTGATTTTCCCAACCGCTGAAATAATACCTGTAAACATAAAATAGCTTTTAAATGTGAGTTGATTTCCTATCATTATACAGCATATAGTTCGTATAGTTTCTTCAGTCCATTATGCAGGAATGACAAAGCTCAGAATAAGTCAGAGATCAATTCAAATAAGTTGTATTTGTTAGCCAAAAATTTATTGACTATTTTTTTAATGATCTGAGCGTTTTTGTTACGCAGTAATTGTTACTTTTTAACAAATAAAATTACGGTGAATCGAGGATGAGTGAATCAAAAATTAAACAACAAACCAGCGAAAAAGCAACTGAAATTGTTTGCATCTTAGACCGCTCTGGTTCTATGGATTCTATTAAGCATGATGCGATTGGTGCATTTAACAGTTTTTTAAATGGTCAAAAGAAATTACCCAGTGAAGCCTATTTGACTTTGGTTTTATTCGATGATGAATATGAATTGTTGTATGACTCAATAGCCTTAGATGATGTGCCAGAATTAACGGAATCAACGTTTATTCCTCGTGGTATGACTGCTTTACTCGATGCAATTGGACAAACTATCAAAACAGTCAAGAAGAAAACGAAAGATAAAAATGTGATTGTTCGTATCTTAACGGATGGTGAAGAAAATCATAGTAATGAATACAAACACGCTGACATTATAAAACTGATTCGCAAACGCAAAGAAAAGCATCATTGGGAATTTATATTTTTAGCTGCAAATCAAGATGCCATTCAAACAGGAAGTTCTTTAGGCATTAACGCGAGCAGGTCTGTTAATTTTTCGGCAGATAAAGAAGGTATGAAACGTTCGATGGATATTACCAGTTATGCTACTGCTGTTAAACGTGGTCATCATACTGAATTTTCATCTTCTGAAAAATATGAGAATGTGAGTTTTGATGCCATAGATGATGATTTTCTTGCAGCTGAATTGAATAGTATTATGAAAGGTAAATCCAAAAAATAGCACGTCTGTTCAGTGACAATAATACAGCTAAAATTTGGTTCGAAATATCAGATGATTATCACCAACGCCACTACACAATCAGTCGTTATTTAACCCTGATTTATAATGCAATTCATCGCTCACTACGTGTAAATTTTCTCGCTAATACTTAATAAAAGTGAAAGAATATAAGTCGATAGCCGTACTGCATGTTGTTCACTTACTAATCTCGTCAAAAAATCTCATGCGCGTGGTTCATCACAAACGATTCATTATCAATAATAATTATAAATCTGAGGTGTTTTATGGAATTAGTCACAACAACGGCAGGATATGAAATGCTGCTGCGCTGGGGGCATTTGCTTGCAGGTATTACATGGATTGGTATGCTTTACTATTTTAACCTCGTGCAAGGTGAGTTTTTCAAAGAAGCTCAAGCTGACACAAAATCCGATGCCATCCAAAAATTAGTACCACGCGCCCTATTTTGGTTTCGCTATGGCGCAGTTGTGACGTTGCTCACAGGTCTTGGAATGCTTGGTCTTCGTGGTGGCAGTGGTTCGGTGGATATTTATGTTGGTTCATTGTTAGGTATTATAATGTTTACCAATGTTTGGTTAATTATCTGGCCAAATCAAAAAATTGTGATTGCCTCGACCACACAAGTTGCACAAGGTCAAAATCCTTTACCTGAAGCGGGTGCAGCACTTTCCACAGCAGGTCTAGCGTCAAGAACAAATGCTTTATTTTCTGTTCCAATGCTCTATTTTATGGGTGCATCGTCACACTTTCCACATAGCTTTAATTTCTTGGCATTTGTAGTTGCGACACTACTTATCCTTGCATTGGAATATAACGGTGCCTATCCCGTACTCAAACATATTCCGGCCTTAAGCAAGCTTCCTGAAGGTGGTAAAATCGGGCCTTATACCAGTATTAAAGGCGTTATTCACTGTGGATTAGCATTGACTGTCGTGTTATTTTTGATTGTCCACTACATCAACTAATTACACTCAAGGGTAGCCGTATGTATAATGTGGCTACCTGATTTCTATTACGGCATAAAAATATTCGATAACTATCCGCACTTTTACATCTTGTTCATTAAATGCCATACATCAAGCTCTTTTGAAGATAAATTGTTTAGTGCTACCACTTCAAATTTTTCTTTATCTGTCAGCAGTTCCAATTGTTTAATTTGTGTGATTAACGTTTTGAAACGCATAACAGCGTGCTTAGGTATTGCAGCGATTTTATGCAAAGGTAGTTCAGAAATATCATCTTTTAACTCTCTATCGTATTTTGCTTTTTCAATCAATCGTTGAACTTCCTCCTCATGTAAATGAAGTCTTTTGGCTTCTCTGTTGATAATGCCCGCTTCTTCAGGCGAAATAACACCGTCAGCAAGCATATTGTAAAGTTCATTTTTTAGAGCTTTACGATCAATTCGTAACTGATCTGTAAAAGCAGAAGATAACAATCCAGCAGGAATTGCAAAAATACCAAGTCCCAAAAGGGCAAGAATAATAGTCATAATACGCCCCATTGGTGTAATGGGTGATAAGTCACCGTACCCTACTGAGGCTAATGTAATAACCGCCCAATAAATAGATTGGGGAATATTTTCGAATTTTTCAGGTTGTGCATCATGCTCAAATAAATAGCCCAAACTAGCCGTGAGTATTACAAGTAGTAACATAATGAAAGCGGATGTGGCTAACACAGGCAATTCCCGAGCAATCACTTTTGTTAACGTTGATGTCACGTTTGTATAGCGCGTTAATTTAAGCAGGCGTAATAATCTAAACACACGCAAGAATCGCAAATCCAATAAGTGATTAAGAAACACTTCAAGAAAAAATGGTAAAATAGCAAGTAAATCAATCATGGATGAACTTGTTTTTATTTGCTTAATTCGACCCATAATTGGTCTATCAAAATCGGGTTCCTCTACACAAGAATATATACACATACAATATTCTGTTGTAAAAATAGCAACCGCGACCGTATTTATAATAATAAATTGAAGATTAAAAATATTGTGCATTGTTTGAACCGATTCCAATACCCCCCCAATAACAGACACAATGATCCAGAAAATAATAAAATAGTCGAATAAACTTTGTAAGCTACGACCATAAATACTTGGAAATATTAATGCATGTATTTTTTGGCGAAACGTACGCCATTGATTTTCAAATACAAATTCTTTGTAAGCTGAAATTAAAATACGGAATAACTTGAGAATTCGTAATAATCTCAAGAAACGTAACATCCTTAAATCTATTGAAATAATTGCTTGGAGATAAAATGGCATTACCGACAACAAATCTATAATCGCAAATGGACTAGATATGTATTTTAAATAAGGATATTTACTATTTTTAAATTCTACATCTTCTTTCGCCAAAAACAGACGCATGAAATATTCGAATGTAAATACAATGACTGAAAATATATCGAACAGATGAAACCAGTGTTTATTTGGCTCAAAAATAGCAGGTGCTTGTTCAAGCAGTAACACAAATAAATTTAAAATAATCAGTGCGCTAATCCAATTATCCACATTTTTTTGGTAATTATTATCAATAGTCGGATCTAACAGCCAACTATAAAGCCATTTTCGTAAAGGTAAACTACTCGAAATATTTATTTGGTCAGTATGAATACTCACTCATAACTCCTCTTTTTCTTGTATGAATTGTTCATATAAAACCTTTTATGTAAACCTGCTGTTCTGTGATAACTTTTTAACCTGCATCAATTAAAACTTGTTCGGTTGTTACGTCATTAAATCCAATTTTATCAATAATCGTAATCCACAAATTTTGTGGGTTAGAATAGCTAAAGATCTGATGTTACGCAGCTTGAAGTTTAATCAATTCAGCATAGGCGATTTGGGTTCCGCGAATAAGTAATTTGGCTCGCAAAGCAAAATGGTTAAGCTGATGTTTAATCTTCAAACATTCCAATTTGAAGAACCCATAAATCGACATAAAAACGTGATTGTTTTGTGTTGTCATAGTGCGAGTGGGTGATTTTGTTAAGCCCAAATTCGATTTTAACGACTTGTGATATTCCTCTACTTTTCCACCGTTT
>BJHG01000063.1 GCA_014191975.1 Methylococcaceae bacterium
ATCACGTTTTTATGTCGATTTATGGGTTCTTCAAATTGGAATGTTTGAAGATTAAACATCAGCTTAACCATTTTGCTTTGCGTGCGAAACTACTCATTCGTGCAACTCAAATGGCTTATGCTGAATTAGCTAAACTTCAAGCTGCGTAACATCAGATAGTACCATTTTAATTCGCCCATCTTGCGGGACACGTCGTTCAGTAATATCCATTTTTGACATCACTTTAATGAGAGAAATGATACGGTTTGCAACACTCACAGATGGTGAAGAAATTTGGTGCAGCATTCCGTCAGTCCTATAGCGAATTCGAAAAACTTTTTCATAAGGCTCAAGATGAATATCTGAAGCCCCGATTTGAATTGCATCCACTAAAATTTTATTTACAAAGCGTACAATCGGCACGTCATCGAGATTGTTTTTATTGGCAGTATCAATAGCGCGATCTTCTTCATTAGAAAGGCTTAATGTATCTAAATCTGAATCTAAAAAATCAGTTCTAGTATTTTCAGCTACGGCAACAATTGATTTAATCACTTTTGCCAATTTATGTTCTTCTACTAAAATTGGTTCAGGATTTAAGCGGCTATTGAATTTAATTTCATCAAAGCCTTGGAAGCTGCGTGGGTCAGAAATTGCTATGTATAAGATAGTACCGCGAATATGTAACGGCAAAACATGATGTTTATTCATTAACTCTATACTAAGTTTTTCTTTCGGCAAATTATCAAGGTCAACAACATCTAAATCAAAAAATGGCAAACCAAATTCCAGCGAAATTTTAGATGCAATAGTCGTTGAATCTATGATTTTTTGTGTTACTAAATAATGAATTAATGACACGCCTTTTTGTTGTGCTTCTTGATAATATTTTTGAGCATCGGAAGACGTTAAAAAACCATTTTTAATTAAATTATTAATGAGGCTGTTAAATTGTAAATTGTTGGTAGTTACCATAATGACGTTATTAAAAACTCAGAATAAAATAATGTAAAAATTTTACCATCAATTGCATGAAGATATTCTGTCATGCGTTAGAATAATAGGATATGAAAACGTCAAATTACCTTGCCTGCCCAGAATGCGATTTATTACTACAACAAAATATCTCAGTTGTCGGTGATAAAATTCATTGCCCACGATGTAATTATTTATTACATCGTCCTCGTACTCAAAGCGTACCAAGAACTTTCGCGTTATCGTTGACGGGGTTGTTTTTATTATTTCCTGCAAGTTTATTACCTATTGTTGGTGTTAAAATTCTCGGAAATACGCAAGATGGTACGATTTTAAGTGGTGTTGTAACACTTTTTCATGAGGGAATGTGGGGGGTTTCAATTGTTGTTTTTTTATCGAGTATTTTATTTCCGATGCTAAGTATTGTTTTGTCATTGCTGATTAGTGGGTGTTTGTATTTCAATCATGCAAATCGCTATTTAAGCGTGGGATTACGAATACTGCAACATATTGAAGAATGGGCGATGCTAGAAGTTTATCTACTTGGAATTATCGTCGCCTGTGTGAAACTTGCATCGATGGCGCAATTAAAGTTCGGATTTGGATTGACCGCGTTTGTATTGCTTTTATTTGTAACGGTAATGCTTGCACATAATTTTGACAGTACGTTATTTTGGCAAAAAATTGAGGCTTTGAAAAAAAATGAAACAAAATAACGCTCTTGCACAAGGCTTAATTCGTTGTCAAGATTGTGGAAGATTAGAAAAAATGGTTGCCAGGTCAAAAAATTGCAAACTGTGTGGTAGCAAATTACACGCTCGGGTGCCACATAGTTTTCAGCGTACATTAGCATTATTGGTAAGCAGTTTTGCGCTTTATATTCCTGCTAATTTATTTCCTATAATGACAGTAACGCAATTAAAAGTTGGTGAGCCACACACTATTTTCGGTGGCATTATCGCGTTGATTCATGGAAATATGTTACCGATTGCAATGCTTGTTTTGGTGGCTAGTATTCTAGTGCCATTATTAAAATTATTAGGATTGAGTTTGTTGCTGCTATGTGTTCATTTGCGCTGGCAAGTAAATGCAAAAAGGTGGACACAACTTTATCGAATAATTGCCTTTGTTGGTCGCTGGTCGATGTTGGATATTTTTATGATATCTATTTTGGTGTCATTAGTGAATTTAGGCGGTGTCGCACAAGTGATTGCCGGTTCAGCAGCAACAGCATTTGCGGCTGTTGTTATTTTAACTATATTTGCCGCAAAAAGTTTTGATCCCCGTTTAATTTGGGATGCTCAAATTGAAAAATAAAAAGCTACTTTAAAGCGGTTGAATTTAATCTTATTTGTATGCGATTGAACGTAAACGTGATTTCAGTCACCAATGTGTATCATCACGATTAAATTGGTTTTCGTAATAAGGTGTTTGCGGCGATTGTTGTAATTCTGCTCGACGTCTGCGCCAACGAGCATCTTCTCGTGATTGTTTATCGCTTGGAAAATAATTTTGATTCGGCTGCATATAAATTTGAATCGGCAATTGCTGATGCTGATGATTTTGTTGATAGCGTTGTTGTGATTGAAATGAATGTTGTCCATATTGTTGACTTTCATATTCATCATTATTATGGTGACGTTCGTGCCACTCTTCATCACTTTCACTTGAATACTCATGCGCGTAACGCTCGTCAGCATTGACATTGATTGCCATAAAACTAAAACACAAAACTGCAATTAATTTTTTCATCTTCTTCTCTATTATTTTGTCAAAATTTATACTCGTTACCGCTTATAATACGCGCCAAACCTACTTTTTAATACACACTTTAGGCATAATCATCAATGGAAAATTTCATCGCAGGTCAACGCTGGATTAGTAACACCGAATCCGAATTAGGTTTAGGATTGATTCTCGAAGTGAATTTTAATCAAGTCAGTGTTTTGTTTTTAGCGTGTGATGAAAAAAGAATTTATGCCGTCGATAATGCACCGCTAACCCGTGTGCAATTTGCAACGGGTGATCATATCGAATCTGTTGATGATGAAAAATTAATCGTTTTAAAAGTCATCGAAAATGAAGGTATTTTGACTTACGTTTGCGAAAATGAACATAACAAAACGATTGAACTTGAAGAAATGGATTTAAATCATCACAGTCAATTTAATAAACCGCAAGAACGTTTATTCACGGGACAAACTGATCCGAATGCGTGGTTTTCATTGCGTTACGAAACGTGGCAACGTTTGCAACAACACGCTCAATCACCCATAAAAGGTTTGCTTGGCGTGCGTGCTGCGTTAATTCCACACCAGATTTTTATTGCTCACGAAGCCGCTAATCGCGCCGCCCCGCGCATTATGTTGGCGGACGAAGTGGGTTTAGGCAAAACAATTGAGGCAGGTTTAATTATTCATCATCGTTTGATTAACGGTTTAAGCAAACGTGTTTTGATTATTGTGCCAGAAAGTTTATTGCATCAATGGCTAGTTGAAATGTTACGCCGCTTTAATTTGAAATTTAGTATTTTTGATGAAATGCGTTGTTTAAGCGAAATTGGCGATGATGGCATGGAAGAAGACGAAAGTGATTTGTACAATCAAGCGAATCCGTTTTTATCAGAGCAGTTGATTCTTTGCAGCCAATCGTTTTTTTCAAATTATCCAAACCGCCAAGAACAAGCACTAGACGCAGGCTGGGATATGGCAATTGTCGATGAGGCGCATCATTTGGAATGGTCGGAAAATGCCCCAAGTGCAGATTATTTGTTTGTTGAACAATTGGGGCAAATTTCACCGAGTTTGATTTTGCTTACAGCAACGCCTGAACAACTTGGGAAACAAAGTCATTTTGCTCGGTTGCGATTATTGGATCCAGACCGTTTTTACAGTTTCTCGGCATTTTTGGAAGAAGAAAAATCGTTTGAACCCGTTGCAAATGCAGCGAAATCATTGCTTGCGGATAAACTATTAAGTGCTGAAGAACAACAAGCATTAGCCATTTTATTAAAAAACGACAATGTTTCTAAAACATTAGAGAATTTAAATGATACTGAAAAATCCGCCGCCGCGCGTCAATCATTAATTAACATTTTGCTGGATCATCATGGCACAGGACGAATTTTGTTTCGTAATTCGCGTCAAACAGTAGAAGGTTTTCCTGAGCGTGAATATTTTGGTTATCCGCTAAATGGTGACTCAGATGAAACGAACTTCCAAAATGACGCCCGTTATTTATGGCTAGTCGAAAAAATAAAAGAACTCGCGGGCAAAAAAGCGTTACTGATTTGCAAATACGCACAAACCGCAATGGATCTAGAAGAGCTCTTAAAAATGCGCGCGGGAATTTCATCAGCAGTTTTTCATGAACACATGACGATTATCGAACGTGATCGCGCCGCCGCTTATTTTGCGGATGAAGAAAGTAGTGCGAAACTTTTAATCTGTTCTGAAATTGGTAGTGAGGGACGAAATTTCCAATTTTTACAACATTTGATTTTATGGGATTTGCCGCAAAACCCTGATTTATTGCAACAACGCATCGGACGTTTAGATCGCATTGGACAAAAACACGTTATTCAAATTCACGTACCCTATTTAGAAAATACAGAACAAGCGATTTTATATCGCTGGTACGACGAGGGTTTAAATGCGTTTCGGGCAAATAATTCTGCCGCACAACAAGTCGCTGATACACTGCACGAAGAATTACAGACACTTTTAGTTAATAACGATGCTAATTGTGTGGCACGTTTTATCGAAAAAACACATGTTTTAAGTATTCAAATTGAAGCTGAATTAAATCACGGACGTGACCAACTTTTAGAACTAAATTCTTGCCGCAAGGAAATTGCCGACGAGTATATTGTTCAATTATCGGAATATGAAAATGAAGGTACGCTTTGGGATTATATGGAAGCGATGTTTGATTGTTATGGCGTGGATACTGAAGAATTTGCTGCCGGTTCACATACGCTTACACCGAGCGAGCATTTACGTTGTGAAACATTCCCATATTTAAATCAAGAAGACGGCTTGAGTGTCACCGTTTCACGTACACAAGCATTGGCGCGTGAAGAATTACAGTTTTTAACATGGGAGCATCCGTTAGTTACTGCGTCAATGGATATGGTTTTATCGAGCGAAACAGGTAATGCAACCTTAAGCACTGTGAAGCATCCTGATTTAAAAGCAGGGCAATTTTTCTTGGAATGTTTATTTGTGGCTGAACACAGTGCACCAGCGGAATTGCAAATTAACAGATTTTTGCCACCGACTCCGATTCGCGTGTTAATCAATCAATTGCAAAAAGATGTGACGGCAGATTTCTCACATGAAGATTTGCGTGATAGCGGTGTGAATTTTGATAAACACGCAATTACTGTATTTTTGAATAAACAACGAACACTGATTTTGAAGCTGTTAGGATTTGCAGAACAACGAGCACAACTTCAAAAAGAGTCGATTTGTGAATACGCAATGGCAACCATGCTGGAATCACTCACGGCTGAAATTAAACGTTTAGTGCGTTTGCAAAAAGTGAATCCCAGTATTAAAAACGATGAAATCGAAGATTTGAAAGACAAAACGCTTTTGATTCATGAAAATATCCAAATCGCACAATTGCGTTTGGACGCGGTACGGTTTGTAATTACGCGCTAATTTCTTCTTGTACTAAAATCCAAGGTTTGACAACGACTGCCCATAATTCGGCGTTCGTGTCAAACCAATGCAACGCTTGTGTATCTGAAACTAAGGCGACTTTTTTTGCTTCTAGCCAGTTTTGAACGCTCGTTTTATCGTTGATTGAAAATTTATAGCTGACTTCAACCAAATCTAATTCGTTACTCACCCAAACAATTTCACCTTTTGCAAAAAAGCGTTGTAAGTCTGTCCAAACAATTTGAGCGGTTTCTAAATTTACTTTTTCTTTTTCTTTGTTTGATTCGTTCATTGTGAAATTCTAAAAAATAAAAAAAAGCATGTCGAGAAATTCAACACGCTTTTTGGAAAATCTACGCGACCGCTTTCAAATCATGGACCGTCAAACTACCGCGACCATCTTCGGTAAATTCGTTGTCACTTATTCTAAAATTATCGATTTTCATTGTGAGATATTTGTCGAAATACACTTTTAAATCTTTTTCGATAGATTTGTCGTAATCAGGTTTGACGATGTGCGTCGTTCCCCATTTTGTGTGAACGACTTTGCCATCAATCACCACGACTTCGCCATCTTTGAAAACGTAATCGGGTTTTTCAAACATTTTTTGACGGTCAACGTTGTCGGTGTAAATCGTAATATCTGCCCAATTCCCCGCACTCAAACCACCACGATTTTGTAAGCCAATCAATTTTGCCGCACCCGCTCGCGTCATAATTGCGATTTCTTGCAACGTGTATTCACGCTCAATCGAGGCTAACGTCGTCATTTTTTGCGCTTCGGGATGAATGGTCGAAAGCACGTCATTCCTAAATGTTCTATCCATCAACAACCGAATCAAATGCGGATAACTGGTAAATGGCGCACCGTTCGGGTGATCCGTCGTTAAGAAAATCCGCCACGGATCTTTGACCAACAAAAACGTTTCTAAACCAATCGCCCACTGCAAGGCATTCACAAAGTTTTTATCTTTGTATTTGAACGGCACCACGCCACAACCCGCGTCGCATTCAATATCCATCGTCACCCATTTATTGGGGCTGGCAAATTTATTGTTGGCGTGTTGACGCATATTATCGCCCGATGCTGTCACGGTTTGCCCGAACAAGATTTGTCCCACATCGATGGTGATATTTTTGTTTTTATTGACCGCTTCCGCAATTCGCGCCGCGCCCGACGAAAATTTAAAATCGCCTTCCGTGCCGTAACTGTGAAATTGAATGTGCGTTAAGTGCATCGGCAAACCACCAATACCTTGAATCGTATCGAGCGTAGTGTCCATATTTCCTGGAACGCCCAAATTACAACCGTGAACATGCAACGGTTTTGCAATCCCTAATTCTTTCACCGCCGTTGCCAACACGCGCAAAATCTCGCGCGGAGTCACCCCATAATGCGAATTTTGTTCGTCTAAATCGAGTTTGCGTTGATTGAATTTAAACGCATTGATGCCGCCTGGATTTACGACTTTCACGCCAATCGCTTTCGCCGAGTGCATCGTCCACGCGACGTAATCGTTAATGGCTTTCTGGTCTTTTTTCGCGGTCAGCATTCGCAACAAATAATCGTCGCTGCCCAACATGACGTAACCGCCTTTATCCAAAATCGGAATATCGCCCATTTCCATGTGCGCTTGACGGGCGTTAATCGGCAACAATGCAGGTTCAAAACCAGCGGTGTAGCCCATTTCGGCGTAACGATAACCCGTCACAAATGTACTCGGCATCGCGTGTCCGCAACCTGAACGACACACATCGTTGCTCGCGACGGGGTCTTGACGATGGTCTTCGGGCAATAAAGTTCGCGCGATATTGCCTTTGCCACCGCCGATGTGCGTGTGCATATCGATTGCGCCTGACATCACGACTTTGCCTTTTAAATCGTATTCTTTATCAACTAAAAAATCGCCAATCGGTTTGTCGATGATTTTGCCGTCTTGAACGTAAATATCTTGTTGTTTGCCATCGATTCCGCTGGCTGGATCGTACACTGTGCCACCCGTTAATTTGATTAACATACTGATTCCTCGTGTAAAACCTGTTCAATTGCGTTTAAAACTTCAGCCGTGCTGGGCAAATTTGAATCACGCAATTTTTTCAATCGAATCGCCACCACGTTATCGAGCCGAAAAGCATGACCCGCGTGGTCAATCGCAGGCGTTCCGACGGGAATAAATACGTCAGGTTCTTTTTCAAACGTCATTCCAGAACGCGCCACCACAATCGTTGGTACATTGGTTTTAGGTGGTTTAGCTTGCGCGTTAAACGCATTCACCCAAACCAGCGCGTCGGCTTCACCGTTGTTTAAAAGTTCGTTTGTTTCAAACAAAAACGGATCGTATTCGGGATAACCTTTTGCAAAACTCACTCGTGCGGCATAACCCGTTGTCCAACCACAAACTTGATTCGCAGTTTGATCACCGTCTTTACCTCCAAGTGGAAAACCTGAACAGCGCGTGGTTTGGTTTATATCTTTGACCATTTCACAAATCGTTTGCACCGTTAATTCTGCGTGTGAATAATTCAACGCGCCCGCCGCCCACGTTACAACGCCGTATTTTGCCGCTTTGAGTTTGTCAGCAATTGCCGTTAAATCCGCAATCGAAATGCCCTCCACGCTTTCGGCATGAATCGATTGACCTTTCACCAATGCGCGTAAAACAGCAACGATTTCCGGCAGACCTTCGTTTTCACATTCAAATACTTGCGCGGTTTTACCATTCGGAGATGTTGACGCATTGCCCGACGGTTTTGTGCCTAAATAAATAATCTCGCGGTCGCTGGTGTTTTCTAAAAACATCGCTTCGTTCCACAGATATTTTTCAAAAAAGCGTGGCGCAAAACCTTCCAAATCGGTGCCGACAATCAACAATAAATCACAGCGATTTTTCACTTCGGCGAGCGTGGTTGTCATCCAGCCTGAATCTTGCAACGCTAAAATGTTTTTGCGAGCGTTGTTAAAATTCATATTATCGACGACCGCGCCCGTTCTATCTGCTAATGCTAGCAAACCGCGCATTCCATTTACGTCTGTCGCGCAACCTCCAATCACGGGATAATTGGCGTTTTTCAATAAACTTGCGGCGTGCGAAATGGCTTCGTTTAATTCGACTTCTTTGCCATTGATTCGCGCTTTGGTGTCGGTAATCGGTTGTTCAAACGCAGACGTGTTCACCGCGCAACCGTTTTCAACGACGCTGACTTTTAAGCCATCAACCTTAATTATTAAATCGTCCGTGCCGATCCCACAAAACGGGCTGGGCACTTCTACTATTTCATTCATGAAAACAGCCTTAATCTTTTTTAATATATTTAAAACGTGGATCGTCTGGCGTACCCTCTAAAGCACCTTGCGAATCTGTCGATGCGTCCCAAAAGACAACGTCTTCAATTTTTTTCGCTAACGCAAAATCTTTCTCGGTAATACCTTTCGCTGCGTGCGTCATTAACTTCACCACCATGAACGCATAAGACACCGTTAAATCGGGATGATGCCACGCTTTTTCGGCGAGATGTCCGACGGTATTGACGACCATTAACGTGGCTTTCCAACCGCTCGTTTTAATTTTTCGGCGAATCCAACCGTTTTCATAAACCCAATGCGGCAATTCATTTTGTAAACGGGTTTGGACTTCTTCTTCGCTCAACGCTTGATGACTGCTTGTTTCTTCTGACATTATGTTCTCCTGAAGCCGTTATTAAATTTAATATAAACACATGGATTCAATTCTGCCCAATTTAATGATAATTTTAAATCCTTCACAGGGCGTCATATAATTTCCATATATGTGTTAAATAGGTCTTTTTTACTGCTGAATCTTTACACCGCACGTACAAATAAAATCAATTCTTAATTTGTACGTAATGAAACTTGATGTTGTGACGTGTTTCTTATCAAATTAAAACTAAACAAAACGCCCCGATTTTAAAGTCAGGGCGTTTTTGTAAAAAAGCAAAATCACCCAATTTAAGGCAGATTATTTAGTTCTGTGATTTTATCATAATCGACACCAATGCTAACAATAAAACTACTGGCCTCTTCAATATTCATGTTTGATTTCAATACTTTAGCTTTGTCAACAACGACGGTAAAACCAGAGGTTGGATTAGGTGATGTCGGAATAAATAAAACATATTTTGATTCAAAACGATTAGTCACATACGCTGGAACCCAAATACCATCTTTGGGATATTCAACATAAACGACTTCTTTTGCAAACTGTTTGTTGCTACTTGAAAACATACTGATTACTTTTTTAAGAACGCGATAAATCGTGTTCAAAAAAGGAATTTTTTCGATCGCGACATCAATGATCGTAATAAACCAAACACGCCCTTCCACCGCTATTTTATGTCCTATAGATACTAAAACCACAAAACTCAAGATTAAAAATAAAATCGTGTAAATCGTATTATCGGAGTAGCTATAAACAAAACGAACCACATCGGAAAGTAAATCTTTCACGAAAAAAAGAATTTGAATCACTAGCACAATAGGAATAACAGCAAAAATACCTATTAAAAAATTGTTTAAAAGTTTTTTTATTTTTTCTTTCATAACGCAATCCTTCCTCTAAAGATGATTTGTAATAAATATTATTCGAGTCTTAGTCTTATTAACTGATGTTACGCAGCTTGAAGTTTAGCTAATTCAGCATAAGCCATTTGAGTTGCACGAATGAGTAGTTTCGCACGCAAAGCAAAATGGTTAAGCTGATGTTTAATCTTCAAACATTCCAATTTGAAGAACCCATAAATCGACATAAAAACGTGAT
>BJHG01000064.1 GCA_014191975.1 Methylococcaceae bacterium
TGTACTCGTATCGGTTAAATCAGCAATCAAACCAGTAATTACAGTTGTACCTGAACCAGAGGTTGCTAATGCAGCACCGTCAGCTCTGTTACCTGCTGCAAGTGTCAAAGTACCCGAACCATTATTAGCAAGAGTTGCTAAGGCAGTACCATTAGTCACCGACAATGTGCCTGTTGACGCTGAAGTAACAGTCAAACCAGTTGTGATACTTGTCGTATCAGTAAGAGTCGTTGTTGCACTACTTGTGCTATCGACAGTTTGTGCGCCAACACCTGTTAATACAGCTGTAGCAGTAGTACCAGTAATGGTGTACACAGAACCACTAGTACCAGCGGTTGCTGTCACAGTATCCATGTCTTTGAATGTTGCAGTGTTCGCATAGGCACCCACTGCTACAATGCTATCACCAGTAGCTGTACCACCATCAACTGTTACAGCACTCATTGCTGTCGCATTTGTGAATGTAATAGCATCAGAACCTGTACCACCCGTGATTGAAACGGTTACATCAGCAACGCTTAAGATATTGCCGCCGTCTGCTAGTGCAATGATGTCAGTACCTGTACTGTTAGCAAGTGTTAAAGCACTTAACGCCGTTGAGAAGGTAATCGTATCAACAGCTGAACCACCTGTAACAGCACCTAAAGTCGCATCCGCGATAGTAAACGTGTTGGCGTAATTACCTAAAGTGATAACGTCAGCACTTAAACCACCTGTGATAGTAGTGGTTGTAACTGCACCACCTGATAAAGTAAATACGTCAACAGATGAACCACCAGTGACATTAGTCGCCGATACAGCCGTTGTAAAGGTCAGGGTATTAACCGCACCGGTTGCACCAGTAACAGTAATGCCATCTGTATCAGCGATACTTGCTGTTACAGCATAACCAGTAGCGAAAGCCAATGTATCCGCACCTGAACCCGTAGTAAACGTACCGGAAGTGAATGCCGCTGTGTTCGCAACGGTAATCGCGTCAATACCTGTACCACCTGTAACAGTTGCAGTGTCATCGATGATGGTTAATGCGTTGGCATAATTACCCAACACATAAGTATCTGAACCAGAACCGCCAGTAACGGTTGCAGTGGTCATACCACCTGATAAAGTAAATACGTCAGCAGATGAACCACCAGTGATAGTAGTCGCCGATACAGCCGTTGTAAAGGTCAGGGTATTAACCGCACCGGTTGCACCAGTAACAGTAATGCCATCTGTATCAGCGATAATTGCTGTTACAGCATAACCAGTAGCGAAAGCCAATGTATCCGCACCTGTACCCGTAGTAAATGTACCGGCAGTGAATGCCGCTGTGTTCGCAACGGTAATCGCATCAACAACTGTACCACCTGTAACAGTTGCAGTGTCATCGATGATGGTTAATACGTTGGCATAATTACCCAACACATAAGTATCATCACCCGTTCCGCCAGTAATCGAGTGGGTACTGATAGTACCGACAGTGATTGTATCGGCACCTGTCGTACCCGTAATGGTTAAGGCTGTTTCAATTGTGGCATCAGTTTTGCTGGTCATTTTTGACCAACCTAAACCTGTGATTGCAGTGACCTGACTAGCCGTTAACGCATTAACTTGGGTACTTGTTAAGGCTTCTATGGCAGCAGTCGTCAATGCCACTATACCAGCCGTGGTAATATAGGCAATTGCAATCCCAGCTACTTGTGCGGTCGTTAAGGCGGCAAAATGAGTCGAAGTTAATCCTTTAACCTGGGCTGTAGTCAATCCGGCTAGCGCACTAGAAGTTAAGCCAGAAAATGCTGTTGATGTGAGAGATTTTAATGTCGGAACTTTCATTGCCGCAATTTGAACGGACGTTAAAGCACTGGCATCTGTAGAATCAAAACCACCCACTTGTGTCGTGGCTGTTGTTAAAAATGGCACTTGCTCTTCCGTTAATGCAACAATATCAGCGGTATCAAAACTAAGTAAATTCAAGCCCTTAACAACTTTAGGATCCAAAGCCGCAATTGCCGCTGTGGTTAGTGCAGTGGCTTGTGTAGACGTAAATTTTGCGACACTTGCAGCCGTTAATGATGGTGCGTTATCGGCACTAATCAACGCAATTTGCCCCGTTGTCAACACGGCAGCTTGTGTTGGTTTTAATACGGCAAGTTGTTCGGCGGTAACTGAAGTAAATGCTGCAACCGTTAATGAAGGTAAGGCAGCGGGGTTGATTGCGGCAAACGCTGTCGGCATAAGCGCTGCAAAATCTTCAGCTTCTAATGCGGCAAGTTGTGTGCCTGTTAAGGCACTCATCAATGTTGGAGTCAAGGCACCCGCTTGTTCAGCAGTCAACGCAGCGATTTGATTCGAGCCTGTTACCGTATTCAAACCGATAATGTTTTTTGCTGTGAATCCGAGAATTGAATTTGGATCAATCGCCGCTATTGCAGTAGTTGTCAATGCTTTTACCTGTGCAGATGTCAATGCTGTTAAGGCTTTAGAGGTTAATAAAAAAGCACCATCAGCATCAATCTCTGCAATTGATGTGGTACTTAAAAAGCCCCATTGTGCAGGTTTTAATGCAGCCATTTGTCCATCACCGGTCAAATAAGAGAGTGTTAATCCTACCATGTTGGTTTTATTGAATCCCGAAATTGCACCTGCACTTAACGCCGCAATCGAATCAGCACTCAAGCTATCGACTTGTGCTGAACTTAATGCCCCTATTTGAGCCGCTGTAATTGAAGAAAATTGCTCTGCCGTGAGTGCGGTCAAATGTGCTTTATCTAACGCGGCAAAGGTTTTTGCGGGTATTGCTTTAATCAATGAACCATCGAAAGCCGCTAGTACTTCAGTGCCTATTGCCACAAATGATTTAGATGACACACTCGCTATTTGACTAGATGTAAACGCACTAAACTGTTCTGGCAGTAATCCAATAATTTGAGCAGTCCCTATTCCTGGAATTTGGGCTGGTGTTAAACGCGATATTTGGTCAGTGGTTAAAAAAGCAATGTTTTCAGAAGATAACAAACTGAGTTTTAAACCAGCTAAACCACCCGCCGCTTTTGTGGCACCTACTGAAAATGCACCAAAATGTTCCGAATCTAACACAGCGAGTTGCTTAGATGTAAATGCTGCTACTTGGGTAGAAGTCAATGCCGCTATTTGTTCCAATGACAAGCCATTAACTTGATCGGTTGTTAGAGATGCAATAGATAAACCTGATAAAGCTGTTTTGATTGAAATACCTTGTAATACTTCGGGAACAATATATTTAAAAACTGTTGCAGGGATTAAAGGCAATGTTTTTGCTGTCAAGGCGCCTAATTGCTCTTGCGTCAATGCTTGAACTTGCGGTTGTTTCATCGCAGAAAAATCAGCTGCCGTAAATTTGGCGAACATCGCAGGAGTAATCTCAGCCATATCGGTTGTTGATGTAAATTTAGGTGCTGTCGTTGTGGCCATTTGTAAATCCTCGGGTATTAGATAATATGTTATTAGGGTTAATTTATTAAGAACTGAAAATCAAGGCTTTACAGCGTCAAATTTTTAAGAAAGAGCTTTAATTTGATAACAAAGCAAAATTTAAGCCATAAAAATACATTAGTTTTTGACAGTCATCGCTAGCAATATTATCGGCAAGATATCGATAAAGTTAAGCATTTTTACTTTCATCGATTTGCTCGCCTAAAATCCGACGGATAAATTGGATTATTCACACCCCATAATTCAATACGTTTAGCACGAGCCGCCTTCTCTAACTCCAATAATTCGGGATTGTGCGCGTATTGCCGATAAACCCACGCAAAACCCTTTCTAACCATTTCGCGATTGATATTCGTACCATCAACAAACACTGTTCCAACATTTCGCCCATATTTATCAATAGTTTCAACTTCAACACGTACTTCTTTTTTTGAGACAAGTTGTCGTAAATACGCGCCTGCTTCTTTCCCGTAAGGTTGTGATGGGCTGCCAAAATGCGACGTTTCAGGCGCGTCAATTTGAGCAAAACGAATTTTTTCTTTTCCACCACTGGTTAAAATCGTAATTGTGTCGCCATCGGCAACACGAATAACCTTACCAAAAATGACTGTTGAGCTTGCAGTTACGCTTGTTGAACTTGTAGATTGAAATGTTCTTTTCTCCTCAGCGTGCGGTACGGCGTGACGTTCAAACTGAATTTCACTTGAATTCGCGCCACACGATGACTGCGAATAAACACTGCCGCATTTATAAACGGTGGCACATGAATTCGTTGCAATTAGAACAAATAATAATACAACACGTTTCATTTATGCATAACTCGAACCCGCTGATCTCAAACCTAATCGGTCAAATAAACGCAAATCATGGTTTGTCATTGGGTTGTCGGTTGTGAGTAATTTATCGCCATAAAAAATCGAATTCGCGCCCGCAAAAAAACATAACGCCTGCATTTCATCGCTCATTTCGTTTCTACCCGCTGATAAACGTACCCGTGATTTTGGCATCATGATTTTTGCGACCGCAATGGTGCGAACAAACATCAGCGGGTCGAGTTGCTCCGTTCCCATTAACGGCGTGCCTTCAACTTGCACCAGCATATTTACGGGAACGCTTTCAGGATGTTTTGGCATATTCGCCAATTGAATTAACAAATTGGCACGATCTAAATCACTTTCGCCCATACCCACAATACCACCACAACAGACATTCATACCCGAATTTCGCACGCGCTCCAAGGTATCCAAACGGTCTTGATAAGTGCGGGTGGTAATCACTTCAGAATAATACTCTTCGGACGTATCTAAATTGTGATTGTAATAATCCAGCCCGCCCTCTTTTAAGCGAGTCGTTTGATCGTCAGTCAACATTCCCAACGTGACACACGTTTCCATGCCTAATGCTTTCACGCCTTGCACCATTTCAACGACGCGCTCGATGTCCGAATCTTTTGGTTTACGCCATGCTGCGCCCATGCAAAAACGTGTCGCGCCTTGTGATTTTGCCTGTGCCGCCGCGTCTAAAACGTCGCTAATCGCCATCAACGGTTCCGATTTTAATCCCGATTCATAACGCGCACTTTGTGGACAATAACCGCAATCTTCCGAACACGAACCTGTTTTAATACTCAACAAACTGCTAATTTGTACTTCGTTGGGATTAAAGTTTTCACGGTGAATGGTTTGCGCCTTGAACAACAAATCGTTGAACGGTAAAGCGTATAACACCAACACTTCGTCAGCTTGCCAATCGTGGCGAATGGTTGAATTAGTCATTAAAATGAAACTCCTGTTAAGCGCAAGGCGCAATATGATTAAAATTATACAAACTGTTTTGTCTTATATTTTTCCACCACATTGTATTTTATGTGGTGGAAAAGGGGTTAAAAATCGTGATTTATGTACGGCGTGCTATGCGGAATTACCAAAAAATTCGCCGCGTTGCTATCAATGTGCGAGTGATTTTGGCAAGTCTGGCTCAACAGGCTTATGCCCAAATTGTCTGGCAGATTCGCCTGCTTTTGATGAAACATTTGCGCCATTTTTACATCGTCGTGCAATTCGCTATTTAATTATTCAACTAGAATTTCATAATCATTATCCAAGTGCCCGATTGCTTGGGGATTTGTTAGCGGATTATTTACTGCAAACAGTCGAATTACCTGATTGCATTATCCCCGTCCCCTTACACAAAAATCGTTATCGAGATCGCGGCTTTAATCAATCAATTGAAATTGCACGAATTATTGCTAAACGATTAGCGTTGCCGTTGGATATTCATAGCTGTATTCGTCATCGAGACACCGCCCATCAAGTTGGATTGTCGGGCGAACAACGCAACGAAAATATCAAAAACGCATTTTCCATCTCACCCAACTTCAACGCCAAACACGTTGCGATTATCGACGACGTGATGACAACAGGTTCAACCGTTCATGAATTAGCGGCGGCGTTGAAAATGGCGGGTTGTGATCGAGTTCAAGTTTGGGTATGTGCTAAATCACGTTAATTAAACCATTACCCTATTCAGGGGGACTGCTCTGAAAATAAGGGACTATCCTCTGTCGACAAAACACTAGGCATCATTTCAGGTTCACTACGAATCAATGCGGAATCTGGCACGTCACCAATTTTAGTCAATGCACCCAATAAAGTTGCATCATGACCATAAATATCACTGTAAAAAACCAGTTTATCACCTTGTTCATAAAATGCGGTCGTGTAAAAAAATAAAACAGGAATCGATGTTTTTAAACTAATTTGATGATGTGTATTGCTTGAAAGCGTCGATTCAATCCGTTCTTGTGTCCACCCCTCTTGATTTTTGAGTACAAATTGTGCCAATTCAGTCGGGTTTTGAACACGCACACAACCGTGACTAAAATCGCGGCGTGGTCGTTGAAATAAAGATTTAGATGGCGTGTCATGTAAATAAACGCCCTCTGCATTTGGGAAAATAAATTTAATGCGCCCTAACGCATTTTTTCCGCCTGGGCGTTGTCGAACCCGCATTCCACCATTTTTCAGTGTGACAATTTCCATATTTTGCCCTGACAAATAATCAGGATTATTGATGAGTTTTGGCAAAATCTCTTTTTTCAAAATACTGAGAGGTACATTCCAATACGGCATAAATTCAACATAACGCATTTCTGCCATCAGAATCGGGGTTGGCGTTTTTGCAGATTTACCGACGACAACATTGAGATTTAAAACAGGAGAATTATCTTGTTCTGCCACGTCAATTGCTGATAATTGAAATGCAGGAATATTCACGATAATCGATTGCCCCGCTGCCGTTTCAGGAAGCCAGCGTAATCGCTCCATCGCCAACTCGATTTTTATAATGCGTTCAGAATAATTAATCGCTTTTTTAGATTTTGATTTTTTAGACAATGCTTCACTTTGTGACGGCGTGATAAATGATTCACGATACGCCGCTAAAGCAGAACGTAATTGGCGATAAGGTTTCAAATTGGGCTCGATTTTTAATGCCAATTGAGAAATACTATCTTCAGAAATTGCTGTTTTAATGACTTGCGGTAAATCGAGTGTTTTGTGTGTGCGTAATTTGAGATTAAAATTCAAACTGTGTGGATTCACACGTCCATAATGTAAATCATGCAGAAAGCGCATTAATGAAACCGTCACTGCAGTATCAAACAAAGCCAACTCCATGAAAGATTCAGGCTTTAACAATTGAACCAATGGCAATTTTTGCTGCAACGAACTAACAGAATAATCGTTAGGATCCAAACCTTGCGCGGCAGCATTTGAAAGTAATGCTAAAACGTCCGAAATATTTTTTTCAGATTGCGAACTTTCAACCCAAAGTGGCGCGTAATTATTGGTTTTATAAAGCGCATCAACATCCTCAGCGCGATATTCAAAATTAGCACGCACCAATAATTGATTTTGTTTTGTATTTAAAATATGACTGATTTCTTGCGAAATCGTACTTGGAAAAGGCGTTGCAAAAAAAGAAAATTCTTCCGCAACCGCAACGTGTTCAAACAGAAAACAAGTAAAAAAAAGAGGCAAAAACAAAATAGGACGCAGCAACATGAATCGACTCATTGAAGATAAAAAATTATGAATGCGATTTTAACATTAACCATTGTTTTTCGCTTTCAAACGCACCAAAATTTCTTGAAACTCATGTAATTCAGAGTACAAACCACACACGTCAAGTAAATAATTCAATGTTCGTGGAATTGATTTTAGATATTCAGATTTTTCATCACGCAAATGGAGTCGTGAAAAAATTCCGCACACTTTCAAATGGCGCTGCATTCCCATTAAATCAAACCAGCGTTTGAATTGCGTGAAATTACAATCAACGACTTTCGCTGTTTGCAATTGCTGAAAATAATCACGCAACCACATTTCAATTTGCTCCTTCGACCAATCAATATAGCAATCACGCAATAATGAAACGCTGTCGTAAGTTAGCGCACCTAAAACGGCATCTTGGAAATCTAAAACCCCTAATTCACCATTCGGTAAAACCATCAGATTGCGTGAATGGTAATCACGATGCACACAAACGGTAGGTTGCTCCAAAGCTGACTTAATCAGAATTTCCTGAACGTTTTCCCACAATTCGGGCGGTAATTCATCATCCAAAAGTTGTTCCACAAACCATTCTTCAAATAATGCCATTTCACGACGCAATAAATTTTCATCGCAAAACGGTAAATCAGCGTGCAATAAATTTTCGTTTGTTGCAAACGGCAATAAATCATTCAATGCACGCTGATAAAGCGCCGTTGCATTATCGTCCTTCAATTCATCAAGCAGCCATTGCGAACCAAAATCTTCCAGTAAAATAAAACCCTCTTCGAGGTTATGTTGTAACAACGTGGGGGTATTTACGTTAGCTTGTTTGAGTAAATTCCCAATTTTTATAAAGGGTAAAATGTCTTCTTTATCTGGCGGCGCGTCCATTGCAATAAAGTTTTCATTGTCAATTGTCACGCGAAAATATCGTCGAAAACTGGCATCATTTGAGGCCGACTCACACTTTTCAACATTTAAAAGACAATCGTTTTCGAGCCAATCGAGTAGCGTTATTACTCTTAAATCATTTGAAATCATAATAGTTACTCGATTCAGTATTACAGTGGAATGAAAGTGTTTTAAACACCGCTAAATTTATGCCAATCATGCGTTTTTTACCAAAAAATTATCGTGGTATATTGTAACATTCAAAAAGGGAGCAAAAATATGACGCTGCGCGTTTTTAATAATCAAATACCTCAGCTTGGCAAAGCCGTTTATATCGATGAAAGCGCAATTGTAATTGGCGCAGTAATTTTGGGTGATAACGTGTCAGTTTTTCCAACAGCTGTGGTGCGTGGTGATGTTGAAATAATTACAATTGGCGCAGACACCAATGTACAAGATGGCGCAATTTTGCACGTTTCACATCAAGGGAAATTTTCAGAATATGGACACCCACTAACTATTGGTAAAAGCGTCACAATTGGGCATCGCGCTGTGATTCACGGTTGCACGATTGGCGATTATTGCTTGATAGGAATTGGCGCAATTGTGATGGATGACGTAGTGATGGAAGATTATGTGATGCTTGGTGCTGGTTCACTCGTGCCACCAAATAAAAGACTCGAAAGCGGTTATTTGTACGTCGGTTCACCTGCGAAACAGAGTCGCGCATTAACTGAAAATGAAAAAGAATTTTTGCGTTATTCAGCAGAACATTACGTCACGTTGAAAAACCGCCACCTCGAAAGTCAATCATGAAAAATCGCGCACGACATTTTTGGCTTTTAGCGCGTTTCGATAAACCTATTGGCACATTGATTCTTTTATATCCTGCACTTTGGGCATTGTGGATTGCAAGTGATGGCAAGCCAGATTTTACGGTTCTAACAGTAATTACGCTGGGCGTGATTGTGATGCGTGCGGCAGGCTGTGTGATTAACGATTATGCTGATCGTGATTTTGATCCCCATGTGGAGCGTACAAAACTACGTCCGATTGCAGCAGGAAATGTAACCCCAAAAGAAGCCTTAATTTTTTTTACGGTGTTATGTTTATTCGCATTTGGATTAGTTTTATTACTCAATACATTCACCATTCTGTTGTCATTTGTGGGCGCATTTTTAGCGGCAACTTACCCGTTTATGAAGCGTTATACACAATTACCACAAGCCTATTTAGGTGTTGCTTTTGGTTGGGCAGTTCCGACGTCTTTTTCAGCACAGTTAAATGAAATTCCTTTCGTGGCATGGATTTTATATTTAGCGGTGATTTTGTGGGCATTGGTTTACGACACGATGTATGCGATGGTTGATAAAGAGGATGATTTAAAAATTGGCGTGAAATCAACCGCTATTTTATTTGGTCATTACGACCGTCAAATCATGGGCGCGTTGCAAATCTTGATTTTATTGTTGTTGTTTTCCATTGGAAAAATACAACATTTAGGCGGATTTTATTATCTAAGTTTAATTGGCGCGGCTGGTTTTTCGATTTATCAACAAAAACTGATTTTTCACCGTGAAAAAAGCGCGTGTTTTAAAGCCTTTTTAAACAACAATTGGTTCGGCTTGATAATTTTTGTGGGATTATTTTTGGATTATGGTCTGTAGCCCATAAATTAAAGGAATCACTAAAATATAGCGTTGAATGTTTCGTAAAAATTTTCCTACTGATTTTTTGAGAAAAAGCCTATTTTCTTTGGTCAAAGATTTTTGCCATCATGATGCGTTTCTGCTGTTACACAAATATATTCAGGAGTGGGCAACCGCAAAGGATTGCCCAAACGCAATCATACAAAATTTCTAAGGATACAGTCAAAAATAACATCCCGAATTAGCAATGATTTAAAACGACACGATAATTCCATTTTGCAAGATGAGCATCAAAAGCAATGTCCGAGTTTTTAATGAAATCAATAGTACATTTCTTTCC
>BJHG01000065.1 GCA_014191975.1 Methylococcaceae bacterium
TTCGTTGACCTAAATCCCGATACGACTAACGTACACCAAAAATTAAACCTTAAGGAGGAAATTCAGCATAAAATGGCTGCCTAGAATTTTACGTCGAGGCGACAACTAGCCTGAAATCTTCCGCTATTGCCACATCGCTGGGTTGTTGAACGAACTTTTGCTTGGCTTTATCGCTATCGCCGTTTAAGTAAAGATTATGAAGTCTTAACCGATTCAAGTACGGCGTTCATACATATTGCGATGATAAACTTGATGCTCGGACGGCTTTAAAGCGGATTTCTGACTTTTAAAACACGCACTAAGGAATAAGGAATCACCCATTCCCTTTATAGTGCAGTGAGAATGTCAACCAGCGGTGTTGAAGGCTAAGAGCTTTCAACTTCAGTACCTGAATTTACGGAACAGGTACTCGTGCAATCAACTCTTTAATCACATCGTCAGTAGTCATACCTTCGGCTTCCGCTTCGTAAGATAAAATCAAACGATGCCGCAACACATCAAACGCCATTTCTTGAATATCTTCGGGCGCAACATAATCACGTTTTGCCAACCATGCTTTCGCTCTTGCACAACGATCTATCGCAATGCTCGCTCTTGGACTTGCACCGTATTGCAACCAACCTGCTAAATCTTCACCATAAACTTTCGGTTTTCGTGTGGCTAAAATCAACTGCAACAAATAATTTTCCAGTGGTTCAGCCAAATATAAATCCAATACCGCATTCCGAGCTTCAAATAATATCGGTTGTGTAATTGGCACAAACTTCTTTTTTAACGTCTGACTACCCGCTTGCCTTGCTTCAGCTCGCACTAAACGCAAAATTGTTTTTTCGTGTTCTGCATTTGGATAATCGACTTTTACTTTCAATAAAAATCGATCTAACTGTGCCTCTGGTAGCGAATAAGTACCTTCTTGCTCAATTGGATTTTGAGTTGCCATCACCATAAAAAGCTCAGGCAATTTGTACGTCGCTTTCCCAACGGTAATTTGCCGTTCTGCCATCGCTTCAAGTAATGCCGCTTGGACTTTAGCAGGCGAACGGTTAATTTCGTCTGCTAAAATCAAATTGTGAAACAACGGTCCTTTTTGAAACTCGAATGTGCCTTGTTGTGGGCGGTAGATTTCTGTCCCTGTTAAATCCGCTGGTAATAAATCAGGTGTAAATTGCACACGGTGAAAATCCCCTGCAATACACTGACTTAATACTTTAATTGCCCGCGTTTTAGCCAAGCCTGGCGAACCTTCGACCAAAATATGACCATCGGCAAGTAAGCCAATTAACATTCGCTCAACCAATACATCTTGGCCAATAATCTCTTCGGAAATGTGACTTTTTAATGCTATTAAAGCGTTTTGAATCTCTGACATAAAAACTTAAGCCGTTGCCTGTTTGCGTTTATATAAAATCGACGAAAGAATCGATAAGCCAATAAAAATTGCACCCACTAACCCCGTGATTACTTCTGGAATTTCGTGCTTCATACTAACCAACATAATGCCAGCCAATGCACCAATAGCATAATGTGCACCGTGCTCTAAAAACACATATTCATCCAATGTGCCTTTACGAACCAAATACACCGTTAAACTCCGCACAAACATCGCGCCAATCGTTAAACCTAGCATGATAATTACCACATCTTGCGTAATCGCAAATGCTCCAATTACACCATCGAATGAAAATGATGCATCTAAAATTTCTAAATAGACGAAGCTCATTAAACTGCCACGTTTAATTGCCGCTGAAACTTCTTCACCATCCTCTTCATTTTCAAATAACGCTGACATACTGTCTACGATTACAAATAAAACAACCCCCGAAACACCCGCAAGCAAAGACGTTAAACGATCACCAGAATTGACGAAACTTTGCATTCCTAGCAAAATCGATAACGCCAAAATAATTTCAATTGATTCCAATTTTCCAAAACTGGCAAATTTACGCTCCAAATAACCGAGCCAATGAATTTCACGATCACTGTCAAACAAAAATCCGAAAAATACCATCAATAAAAACATGCCGCCAAACGATGCAATTTGAACGTGTGCGCCTGTTAAATGCTCTGCATATTTTGCTGAATCATGTAATGCCATGTCAGCAACCGCTATGAAATCAATGCCTGTTGCAAATTCTACAATTGCAATCGGAAACACCAAACGCATACCAAAAACAGCGACTAAAATTCCCCACGTTAAAAAATACTGCTGCCATTTATCGTCCATGCGTTTCAAAACCGACGCATTCACAACTGCATTATCGAACGATAAACTGACTTCCAGAACGCCCAAAATCAACGCAATTGTTGTAGCTGTTATGCCAGCGTTTATGCCGCCTGACGAAAAACCCCAATAAAATGCGGCACTCAAACACACAATTGCGACAATAAATGACACTTTAAAATACTTCATAAAAATTCCTGAAATTTAGTTTTAAAGCGAATTCGAAAATTCGCCCGCACAATTTTAATCGCGCAACAATTCGTTAATGCCTGTTTTGCTACGAGTGCGTTCATCAACTTGTTTGATAATCACCGCGCAATATAAACTGTGCGAACCGTCCGCAGAAGGTAAATTACCCGAAACAACAACCGAACCCGCTGGAATACGACCGTAAGTAACTTCGCCCGTCATGCGGTTGAAAATTTTGGTGCTTTGACCGATATAAACGCCCATCGAAATCACGCAACCATCTTCCACAATAACGCCTTCAACCACTTCGGAACGTGCGCCGATAAAGCAATTGTCGCCAATAATGGTTGGATTCGCTTGCAACGGTTCTAACACGCCACCAATTCCTACGCCGCCCGACAAATGTACGTTTTTACCAATTTGAGCGCACGAACCGACCGTTACCCAAGTATCGACCATCGTGCCTGTGTCAATGTATGCGCCGATGTTGACGTAAGACGGCATTAAAATGACGCTCGACCCGATAAATGAACCGTGACGCGCTACAGCATTTGGCACAACACGCACACCAGCTGCGGCAAAATCCGCTTCGTTGTAATTTGAAAATTTGCTTTCAACTTTGTCGTAATAGCGCGTATTTCCGCCGTCCATTAAACGATTGTCGTTAATTCTGAATGAAAGTAAAACGGCTTTTTTCAACCATTGGTGCGTGACCCAATCGCCGTCGATTTTTTCGGCGACACGCACAATCCCCTTATCAAGCAGATTGATCGTTTCGGTGACAGCTTCGCGGACTTCGGCAGTGGCGTTTGCAGGGGTGATTTCAGCGCGGTTTTCAAAAGCGGCGTTAATGATATTTTCTAAAGTTGTCATGATTAGTTTGGTAAAGGGTTAATGAAATTTTTAATGCGTTGCGCAGCTTCAATACATTCTGCAAGTGGCGCGACTAGCGCAATTCTAACATGATTCGCGGCTGGATTTACGCCTTCAAATTCGCGTGATAAAAAACTGCCTGGTAAAACCGTGACGTTTTCTTGAGCAAAAAGCTGTTGCGTAAAATCGGTGTCTGAAATTGACGTTTTCAGCCAAATATAAAAACTCGCGGGTGGTTTTTGAATTTCGCAAACATCACGCAAAATTTCAACAAATGCCGCAAATTTTTCACGATATAAACGCCGATTTTCGATAACGTGCGTTTCGTCTTGCCACGCGGCAATGCTGGCGTATTGGGTTGGCACTGACATCGCGCAACCGTGATAAGTTCGATACGCAAAATAATTTTTCAAAATTTCTGCGTCACCCGCGACAAATCCCGACCGTAAACCAGCACAATTTGAGCGTTTCGACAAACTGTGAAACACCACGCAGCGTTTGAATTCACGATTGCCCATTTTTGCCGCCGCTTCCAAAAGTCCAACGGGCGGATTCGCTTCATCGTCATACAATTCGCTGTAACATTCGTCAGACGCAATCACGAAATCGTATTTTTCAGAGAGAGTTAAAACCGTTTCAAAATCCGCCGCGCTCATCACTGAACCGCTCGGATTGGCTGGCGAACAAGTATAAAGCAACTGACAACGTTGCCAAACGTCAGCGGGAACTGCTGAAAAATCAGGCAAATAATTCGTTTCGGCGGTCGTGTTTAAAAAATACGGTTCTGCACCCGCCAATAAAGCCGCACCTTCGTAAATTTGATAAAACGGATTTGGCATGATGACGAGTGGATTTTTTGACGCATCAATCACACATTGCGCGAATGAAAATAAGGCTTCGCGCGTGCCATTCACCGGCAAAACTTGCGTTTCAAAATCCACGTCACACGCAAAACGTTTTTCCAACCAATCAGCAATCGCTTCACGCAATTTGAGAATACCTTTTGTAGTCGGATAATTTGAAATGCTGTTGAGATTTTCAATCAAAACGTCTTTGATAAATGGCGGGGTAGCGTGAGCCGGTTCGCCAATCGACAGTGTAATCGGTGATTTAGTCGCTGGCGGTGTAATGCCATTTTTTAATTGCGCGAGTTTTTCAAACGGATATGGATGTAAGTTTTTTAAATTTGGATTCATAAATTGATTATCGGCACTTCGGAATTTTGCCAGCGGCTTGCGCTTGTTTAAAAAGCGCTAACGCTTTCGGCATGTGTTCTTGTAATTGTTGAATGCGCGTAGCGTGCGCTGGATGTGTAGACATAAATTCCATCGGTTGATTTTGCGCTGTTTGTGCCATTTTTTACCATAGTTTTACGCTGTCTTCAGGATTAAAACCCGCTTTCGCCATCAAATCGACGCCAATCATATCAGCTTCACTTTCGTGCGTGCGACTGTACGGCATCAAAACGCCATATTTTGCGCCCAATCCCAAGCCGCCCATTATCAGTGGATTTTGCCCGAATTCGGTTTGCTGAATCATGCCCATGCCTTGTTGCACCAACGTTTCTTGCGATGCACGTTCGTTGCTGTGTCGCGCCATAACGTGCCCGACTTCGTGACCTAAAACCGCCGCGAGTTGGTCTTGATTATCGACCAATTCGATCATGCCGGTATGAACACCGATTTTCGCCCCCGGCAACGCAAACGCATTGAGCGTATTGTCGTCAAAAACGACGACTTCCCAATTCTGCCCTAATCCGTGTGTAAGTTCCGTTACGATACATTGTGCGGCTCGATTAAATTCCCCATCGCTACTAATTGGCTTTTCTTTTTTTAGTTGGTCAAATGCTTGCAAACCCATTTGGGTCATCTGCGCGTCGGGCATGAAAATCAATTGATTTCGCCCAGTTGGGCTAATCGCGCAAGCCGTTAAAGTACTGCTGATTGCAACCGCAAAAAGTAATTTTTAAACATCATTAAAAACTCAAAAGTATTGCTGTCCATTACAGCAACAAATCCGTCAGTAACGTGTTTAAATTATGTGATTGCCGCGCTTGCACCAATCGATTCGCGATAACGATACTTTTCAATTCATTTAACGCAACACCAAAATCCTCATTCACAACGACATAATCAAATTCAGAATAATGGCGCATTTCAGTCACCGCGTCATGCATTCTACGCGCAATGATTTCTGCATTATCTTTGCCTCGCCATTCTAAACGTTGACGCAACGTTTCAATCGACGGCGGTAAAATGAAAATTGAAATACTGGTGGGAAGTAATTTGCGAATCTGTTGTGCGCCTTGCCAATCAATTTCTAAAATGACATCGTTGCCTTGTAAAAGTGTATCTTCAACGGTTTTTTGGGCAGTACCGTAAAAATTATCAAACACTTGAGCCGATTCTAAAAACGCAGAATCCACTTGCATCATTTTAAATTTTTCAACTGAAATGAAGAAATAATCTTTTCCGTCGATTTCACCTTCACGTTTTTGGCGCGTGGTATGTGATACCGAAACACTAAGTGAGTTAAGACTGGAAATTACTTCTTTTACTAAACTGGTTTTTCCTGCGCCTGATGGCGCAGAGATAATGTAAAGATTGCCTTTGTTCATAAGTTTTTTCTGTTTTAGAGTTAATCTGAGTTTAACGTAAGAATTGATGTGACGCACTCATAATGACAAAGTCGTGATTTACCTGCAACACACAATTACCTTTGTCCAAAACATAAAAAAGCCCCATTTCTGAGGCAATCAGCAGAGGCATCTACTTAGTTAATTCTTAGCATAACCAATGCCACAATTCAGTAGACACCCAAACAAAAGGGAAAAACACTGTCATCCACGCACCAACCGAACATTATAGTTATTGTACTTATAGCTGCCGTACGAATAGCCGTAGCCGAAGCCGACATCCCACGCATCGCCACTACTGAAAGCACTAGGCGAGGAAGACCAAAACCATCCTCGATTTTTTGGAAAAACATCGGCATCAATATAATTTCCGTCTCCGCCTTTTACTTTATCGATTAACGTTTTCAGCTCTTCAATGTTCGGAACACGCCAATCGGTAAATCCGCCGTAACCACCTTTTTTATTAAATTCTCATGGAACTTTCATTGCCTCGTCCCAATTAAATTTTTTAGCATCTTCTATAACATTGCCATTTTCCCATGGTTGCCCGTGAGAAAACCGCAACCACATCAAGCCCGTTTCGATGTGTGTTGCAACACCGTCTTGAACAATAAAATTACTGGCGGGTCTTGAAGAAAGATTTTCAACACAAGCTGATGCTTTTTTAATTGCATCAACCGCAGTATCAATCGAACAATTAAACCATTCTTTATTTTCGTGAACGCCTTTATTTTTAAGTAAACCATGTGCAATTTGTTCTACGTCTCGCGGTTCATTCACTAAAACATCGTACGCAACTTCGTAAGGATAAGGGTTACCTGCATTATTTAATTCAGCTGTTCTCAATTTAGGGTTTTTTGTTGAAAAACTGACTTTCACCAAATTCGGCATTGATTTTGTTGTGATGATGTAAACCCAACCTCTCATTTCTTAATACCCCTAGTAAATCTAGCTTCATACAAGGCTCGTTGCGTATCCGATAAATGGTATGGCGACTAATAAGCCAAACAGCAGTATTATTTTTTTCATTGAATCCTTTCGATTCAGAATTACTGTGGGTTAAGTAGTAAGCAACATTTTTTAAATTTCTTTCCGCTACCGCATGGACAAAGATTATTTCTGCCTACTTTAGGTGTATTTATGTCGTAGGGCAAAGCAGTAGCTTCTGGAATGACAACAGGTTCTGGAATGGCGACAGGTTCTGGAATGACAACAGGTTCTGGAATGGCGACAGGTTCTGGAATGGCGACAGCTTCTGGAATGGCGACAGCTTCTGGAATGGCGACAGGTTCTGAAATGACAACAGGTTCTGGAATGGCGACAGGTTCTGGAATGACAACAGGTTCTGAAATGACAACAGGTTCTGGAATGGCGACAGAATCGCTCTCATGCTTTTTATCATTACTATGACTACTATTGCCTTTATTAACCGTATTGCTAATGCCATTTTTCAGTTTTTCGAGAGCTTTTTGAACTCCTTCGCAAGCCTTTTCTAGGTTATCTTTTAAATAAGACATTTTAATGATCCTCAAATAGTAAATTCATAGTTTATAGCGTTTAACACTATCATTTTCGGGTATTTAAGCGGTTAAAACATGGAATTCTTAGTCAAACCCACTCCCCTGCCTTCCATCAAATTATGCGCTACATCCCAGATAAATATAGAGTTAGTAGTTACAGAATTTGAGTAACAGCATAACATGTTGCTAGGCAATTACTATTGATCGATAAACCAATCAATTATTTTGGAACGTATGCCCTATCCAATTCGCGTAATCTTTCGAGTTTTTCTTTAATTTTAATTTCTAACCCACGTTCGACGGGCTGATAATAGCGTGTTCCCGCTAACGATTCGGGGAAATAATCTTCACCTGCCGCATAAGCATCGGGTTCATTGTGGGCGTAACGGTACATTTTTGCGTAATTTAACGCTTTCATTAACTTAGTTGGCGCATTTCGTAAATGAATTGGTGCTTCGAGCGTTCCAGTTTGTTTAATATGAGCCATTGCCGTATTGTAAGCCATATAAACCGCGTTACTTTTTGGCGCACACGCCATATAAATTACGGCTTGCGCTAACGATAACTCACCTTCTGGACTGCCCAAACGTTCTTGCGCTTGCCACGCATTTATTGCGATTTCCAACGCACGCGGATCGGCATTTCCAATATCTTCGGAGGCAATTCGCACAATCCGTCGCGCCAAATACGCCAAATCACACCCACCATCAATCATCCGACACAGCCAATACAACGCCGCATCAGGCGAACTTCCGCGAACCGATTTATGTAATGCCGAAATTTGATTATGAAATTCTTCGCCGTGTGAATCGAATCGTCGCACGCCGCCGCTTAAAACCCCTTGGGCAATCGTTTCGTCAATAATAACGCTCGATTGCGCGTCGGCAACGTCGGCAGCTAGTTCCAATAAATTCAACAAACGACGTGCGTCACCATCGGCGGCTTGTGCGAATTGAAGTTTAATGTCATCGGAAATTTCAAGGTTCAATTCACCCAAACCGTGCGTGTCATTGTCGAGCGCGCGATTCAAAATATTCAGCAAATCCGGGTGCGTCAACGGATTCAAAACGTAAACCCGCGCCCTTGAAAGGAGCGCGTTATTTAACGCAAACGATGGATTTTCAGTGGTCGCGCCAATAAAATAGACCGTGCCATCTTCAACGTGCGGCAAAAACGCATCTTGTTGCGATTTATTAAAACGATGTACTTCATCGACAAATAAAATCGTGCGCCGCTTTTCAAATTTTTGAATCGTTTTGGCGTGTTCAATCGCTTCACGAATTTCTTTCACCCCCGCTAAAACCGCCGAAATTGCTAAAAATTGGGCGTTTGATTGTTTCGCAATTAACCGTGCCAACGTGGTTTTTCCCGTTCCCGACGCGCCCCAAAAAATCATCGAATGCAAACGTCCCGAAGTCAGTGCGATTTGTAGCGGTTTTCCTGCAGAAAGAATGTGCGACTGCCCGACATAATCGCTTAATTCATGCGGACGCATTCGCTCGGCTAACGGTGCATTTATATTTACGTCATTCACTTTTTGTCGCCATTTTTAACGTGGATAATTCCAACACACGGTCGTCTGTTTTTTCATCATCGCCCCACCAAACCAAAACATTGACATCAAATAATTCGATAGGTAAATCGCGTAAATCTAATTCTGGAGAAATGAATTTTTTTGGTTTCACACGAATGCGCCAATGATAAAACTCGTTTTCAATACCGAGTGTTTCGCTGATTTTTAAGGGTGTTTCAACGCCTGTTTTTGCGATTAAGTTGTTAGCGATTTGCACTGCATTTGTGTAATCATCTGCGACGCGAGCGGTTGTAACGCCTGTTGAAAATATTTTGAGCAAAATCCCAAGTGACACCGCCAAAATTGAAAAGGCAATCAGAATTTCGAGAAGAGAAAAGCCGCGTTCATTAACCATTATTTGCCGTTTTCATTAATATAATTATTTCTTCCAAATGCAAAATATCACGTTTTTGCAATTCAATAATTTCGTTTTTGTGTTCAAGATCAGAATGTAACTTTTGGATTTCAAAAGCGATTTCGGCAGATGAGCCGATGACGTTACAGGCTTGATTGCTATCTCCGTTGATTAAATAAACGTGCCGTCCTTCTGAAATCAATTCGAGTAAATCAACGTCTAATTCTTGGGCGATTTGTTGCAATTTTTGAATGTGAGGATTCGTTTCACCACGTTCAATTTTTGAATAACCATTCACGGACATATTTAATTTGGTTGCCATTTCTTCTTGTGACTAATTTTTAGACTCTCGTATGGCACGAATTTTTTCTTGAACTTTCATAAATATCCACACTAATTTGGGGTGTTTAACCACTGTTTGATGATTGTAGCAATTTAGAGAGAAATTTAGAATTAAACACTTTAATTGTCAAAGGTAATATCATGAAAAAATTAGTTTTAGCGTGTGTCATGTTAACCATTACGGGTTGTGCTTCAATGTTTACAGGAAAATCAAGTTTTGTGAATGTAACCAGCACACCATCTGGTGCAGATTGTGATTTAGGAGGGCATAGAAAATGGATTGTGTGACGCAAACTTAGTGCGTGTTTTAAAAGTGGAAAAAAGGGCTGAAATGTAGAAGAATCCGCAATTTTCCACAATGAAAAAGAATCGATCCAAGAAGATTAAGCGTTACCCAACAAATTTGAATGATAAAAAATG
>BJHG01000066.1 GCA_014191975.1 Methylococcaceae bacterium
TTTTTTTAAGCCAATCTAATTCCATATTCAACTGCCCAATTTTGGCATACAGCCGATCCGGATCGCTCTGTGCATTGACAGGCTTGGGACCCCGTTTACCTTCAAAAAGACTACCCGCATTGTCCATCAATTCCTTTTTCCATTGACTTACCTGGGTCGGATGGACTCCGTTTTCCTGGGCGATCTCATTGATTGTCTTTGTGCCTTTAACCGCTTCCAAGGCAATCTTAGCTTTTTGTGATCCTGTAAAAATCTTCCGCTTGCTTTCACTCATTTGCCACTTCTCTTTTTTCGACAGAGTATAGCTTAAACTATTGTCCGGATTTCAGGGTCCACTATAGACTTCACTAAAGCCAAAAGTGACGATATTAAAAATCTCACGGCTATTGTCGTGACAGATGGTGCAGATACGAATATTACAATCAAGAACAATAATTTCTCAGGAACTGTTGTATTGGGTGATGGTGATAGTACGGTTAAGTTGCAAACAAACAAGTCTGTCACTGTTGAAACTGGAAAAGGCGATGATAGTGTCGCCACTGGTACAGGTAAAGATACTGTTGTTGTTTCTTCTGGTAGCGACAGCGTTAATACTGGCGGAGGTAATGACACAGTAGGAATTAAAACTGGTTTTGAAGGCAAAGCGGTTGTTGATGGCGGAAAAGGAAGCAATACTTTAACTGTTGCGGATTCGTCTAAGGTTACATTTGACGCAAAAGGTAACGTAGTCTTAACAACTAATACTGGTTCTTCAGTAACAGCTAAAAACTTTAGTGCCATTGTTTTAGGCAATAAGGGTGATACCGTTGATACCAGCGGATCTAAAAAAGCACTGAACGTCACTACAGGTACTGGTGATGACAGCATTTCTACAGGTTCAGGCAAGGATTCAATGACCATTTCTGGTGGTAATGATTCAGTTAGTACAGGTGCTGGTGTTGATATTGTTAAACTTGCAGAAGGATTCGCAGGTAGTTTGACTGTCGATGGTGGTGCGGGAAGTGACAAACTTGATTTGAAAAATGTTTCTGTTTCAAGTGTTAAAGTTGTCGGTGACGTAGTTACCATTATAACTGCAGATGGCGGCACTATCGAAAGCAGCCACATCGAAAATTTTGTTTATGATTCAAATGGTCCCGATGTAAAAGGTGGAATTAAAACGGTTGGTGTTAGATCATTCGACAAAGCGTTTGTTGATGATGCTAATTAAGTTCAAATAAGTGGTTTTATCTGAACCCTTAGCGTTTGCAAAAGATCCAGAGCAATTATTAAAATTTGCTCTGGATTGTTTTTCTGCGGGAGATTTTGAACAAGCTGAATCTTATGCCACACAAAGTATTTCATTATTCAATGGTACTTCAGCGGCTTATGCCTATGCTGTACGAGGTAGCGTCCTGACAGAACAGATGTTAATTGAAGAGGCGGCAAAAGATTTTCAGCAGGCATTAGTTCATTTTCCATTTCAAATTATTTTCCTCCAAAAACTTTCTAAACTAGCGAAAACGGGCAATATCGTAATCAAAGATATTCTTACGCGAGTCGTGGACGAATGGTTGTCGCAACGTCCTAATGATTGGCAGTTGGCTGTTATTTTAGAAAGTTTCAGGTGGTTCAATCTTTCAACTTTTGGGGTTGTCGAAACGACACCTGAGGGTAATTTAAAAGGCTGGGTTGTATCGCCAAATAATACCGTTTTACTTGAGGTAGATGGGCGCGTTATCGAACACAAATGTGATTTGGCTTCCCCATTATTGTTCAGCAATGACATTGGAAATGGTAAAAATTCATTTCACATTAAATTGGATGTTCCTTTTTCAAATTGTCGATTGGGTATTTTAGGACACGGTAGTTTATGGGGTTCTCCGATACGCGGAATGTTATATTTTTCTGATGCTAACAAAGTTATTCCGCGATCACCCTTACTGAATACGAATAAAGTAGAAACCGTTGACATTTTAATTCCTGTTTATAAGGGCTTGGAAGATACATTACGTTGCTTGAATAGTCTTTATGCCGCGCAATCTAGCAATAAAACGGCGATGCGAATTATCGTAATCAATGACGTTTCTCCCGAGATTGAATTAACAGAAATTTTAAAATCACATTTCGCACAAGGACTGATTCATTTAATTGAGCGCCCGTTTAACGTTGGTTTTGTTGGCACTATCAATACGGGCTTGAGTGTTGATTCAGATAAAGACGTAATTTTATTGAATGCGGATACTTGTGTTGTGGGGAATTGGTTAGATTGTCTACACAATGCCGCGCATTCCGCTTCCGATATTGCAACCGTCACACCGATAACCAATAACGGTGAATTACTGAGTTATCCAATAGCAATGAAATCTAACGCAATGCCAAGTAATGAGCAGATTGGTTTGTTAGATAATTTATTTTCTAAATTTGGTTCTAAAAATCCGCTTGTTATTCCAACTGGCGTGGGTTTTTGTTTGTATATTCGACGTGAGGTATTAACAAAAATCGGTGGATTAAATGAACATTTGATTTATCGCGGATACGGTGATGAAACTGAATTTTGTTTGAGAGCCGCTGCGGCAGGTTGGAAAAATGTAGCCGCGTTAAATGTTTTTGTTGCTCACAAAGGTACTGTTTCGTTTGGTGATGAAAAATTAGCCTTAGCTCGCCGTAATAACGCTCAAATTTATGCACGTTATCCTCATCACAAGGCGCAGTATCAGGATTATTTACGGTCTAATTTTTTAGCTGAATTGTATAGAGACGTTCAACGGGCTTGGCTTGCCACTGAATTACCGCCGTTTCAGTTGCCGTTATATTTGCAATCAGCAGACGATTCTACTCAGAACAGTGCGTTAGATAATAATCCGATGTTACGATTGGAATTGGATGAATCAACGTTCCCAGTATTGTTAAAATTGACGATTAAGGGTGTAGTGGGATTAGCGCAAATTGATTACCGTTTCCCAGAACAATGTGACGAACTGATTCAAGATTTAAAAAACGCTGCGATTTGCTATTTTGTTTTATGTGATTTAGCTCGCTGGTCCACGTCATTTATTGAACAACTTAAAGCGTGTTTTAATTATCAAATTCAGCTTAATGATGAAGCAGGATATTGTCCACGTCGTTACGCTTTAGTGGATGGACAAGTTCGATGCAATGAAGAGGTCATTACGCTTAATACATGTAATCACTGTACGACTCAATTGGGTCCTTTGGTTAAGGATTACCAAAATGTAACGGACTGGAAAAAGCGTAATCAGCGATGGTTTGAAGGGGCAGCTTCTATTTCAGTATCAACAGAAGCACTTGCACAGCGTTATCGGAAGCAGTTCTGTGATATATCTTTTTTAATTTATCGATTTGAATAGGTTTTCTTTTGGCTACTGACGTTATTTTCCAAGCAGGACAAATTACCAAGTTACAACGTGCAGAGATGTTAAATCAGACCCCCATTTGTCTTTGGTTTACTGGATTTTCTGGTTCAGGTAAATCCACTTTAGCGCATAGGGTAGAGGCTGAATTTCACGCACTCGGACGGCATGTTTATGTATTGGATGGCGATAACGTTCGGCATGGACTTAACAGTGATTTAGGTTTTACAGATGGAGATCGTGTAGAAAATATACGTCGCGTGACAGAAGTCGCACGTTTAATGGTTGATGCGGGGTTAATTGTAATTGTCGCGTTTATTTCACCGTTCCGTGCCGATAGATTGATGGCAAGAAATGGTTTTGAATCGGGTGAATTCTTTGAGGTTTTTGTCGATACGCCTTTAGCGATATGTGAACAAAGGGATGTTAAAGGTTTTTACAAAAAAGCGCGTAACAATGAAATTCAACATTTTACGGGTATATCGTCATGCTACGAACCTCCCGAATATCCCGAATTACGTTTAACAGCAGGAACAACTTCGATAGAAGAATGCGTTAAACAAATCCTTTCGTTGATTACAGCATAGGCTTTTGTAACGGATGATCATTAAAGATTTGTTAAATATGGAACACGGCGAATTGCTTCAACTTTCTGGGTATACGTTGTTTGGGTGGGCGAATTCTGTAAATCCAAACGAACCATGCTGGGTTGAAATTTTAGGGGATGGTGAGGTATTACAAATCATTCGTGCTAATTTTGATTTAGGTAATCAGTTTGAATTACTTACTGAGCGGCAAAGAAAATGCGGTTTTTTTGTCACGTTAGACATCAATACACTGCTTCGTATTGGGCGATTGGAAGCACGGTTGGCAAATACGAATTTTAGATTAACCGACATTCTCTTTCCGCACCTTGAACAACCTAAAAATACGCATCACATAGGGCAGGTTGAAAATCACGGTGGGTTAAAAATATGGGGTTGGGCGTGGAATCCTCAGGCTTCTCAAACAACACAAGAAATTATTGTTTGTTACAACGGCTCTGATTCAGCACGAATTAAAGCGGATATGTATCGTAGTGATTTAGCAGAGCAAGGCATTGGTAATGGGCGACATGGTTTTGAATGGACGTTACCGTTATCGTTTGCGAATGGAATACACCAAATAGAAATTTTCGACATAACAGGGCAAGCCCTGTCAGGTTCGCCATTACACGTTTTTTCACCCGAGCAAGGCGTTGCACATTGGGTTAATCAGTTAAACATTTCAAAACAAGATGGTTTTTTATTAGATAAATTGATTGAGCGTTATCAACGTTATGTACCACTTTCACTGGGTTTTGATACTTATGAAGAGTGGTTGTCGCGTTTCCCTTCACCAGAATTACAACTTCTTGAACAAGCAATACTCATTGTAATTGAGGGAACCGAAGGCAATTTAGACGTTACGCTGAACAGTTTGTATCGCCAAACGCATACACATTGGAGGGTGTTAATTCGTGGACGAATGACGGATTTACTGTATCACGATGATGATCGCATTCAATCTGTTATCGCCGCGAATTGGTATCAGGTATTACAAGAACAGTTACGACTTTGTGAAATTGTTGGCTATGTCATCAGTGGCGATTATTTAGCCGATAATGCACTAACAACGGCACTGCACGCCTTTACAGATCCAAATACTCAAGCCGTTTATAGCGATAGCGATATGCCTGACACGCATTATGGTCGTAAACCTTGGTTCAAACCCGATTGGGATATTGATTTATTCTTACATACCTCCGCGTTGCAAGATTGTTTTATGACACGCTCGCATCATCTAATTGGATTTGATGAAAATTTACTTCAGGATTGTAGTGCTTGGTCAGCGTTAGTTTTAACAAATTTAGGCGAGCCGTCAGCGAAAAACATTTGTCATTTACCTTACATTTTGTATCACAAATCTACAATAACCGATTGGCAGGCAACATCTACGCACACCGCGATGTGGTTAGAATCTCATGCACCAGACGTGAAGATTGATTCATCTAGTAACATTATTCGTCGTATTGAATGGACGGATTCAAAAGAGAGTCCACTGGTTAGTTTCATTATTCCGACGCGGGATCACTGTGATTTGCTAAAAAGTTGTATTGAATCATTGCGAACAACGAATTATCCAAACTTAGAATACATTGTTATTGATAACGATTCGGTAGAATCCGATACATTGGCATATTTTGATGTATTGAAATCAGAAGGTGTACGGGTACTAAAATACTCAGGTACGTTTAACTTTTCTGCCATGAATAATCGTGCTGTTGCGGTAGCTCAAGGCGAATTGATTGCACTAATTAACAACGATATTGAAATTTTGGAATCGGATTGGTTAAACGAGATGGTACGTCAGTTGTTGCGTCCGAATGTTGGTGCAGTAGGAGCTAAACTTCTGTGGGCTAATAATTTTGTTCAGCATGGCGGTGTTTTGTTGGGACAGCATGGACTAGCAGCGCATATCGGTAACGATTGGCATTCCGATGATTCGGGTTATTTTGGTATGAATCAGCGAGTACGGGGTGTGAGTGCCGTGACCGCCGCCTGTTTACTGTGTCGGCGAGAAGATTATCTCGCTGTAGGTGGTTTAAATGAAATTGAATTGCCTGTTAATTTCAATGACGTTGATTTCTGTTTGCGTTTAGGGAAACTAGGCAAGCGTATTTTATGGACACCACACGCCCGTTTACGACATTTAGAATCCGTCAGCCGAGGCAAAGATTTATTGCCTGAGCAGCAAGCTAGATTTGAACGTGAAAAGCGATATATGCGTCAAAATTGGACGGCTGTTTTTACACATGACCCTTTTTATAATTGCAATTTAAACCTCGATCGTTACAGTCACGCAGGTTTATCTATGCCACCCAGACATCCATTGAGATCTTAAACTCGTGAAAATACTTTTTATTCATCAAAACTTCCCCGCGCAATTTGCTCAATTAGCGCAACACTTGATTGAGCAATCGGGCAATGAATTATTGGCACTGATGCAACCACCAGGTCGTTCATTTGAAGGCGTTGGCGTTGTTCCGTATCGTTTTCAGCATGGTACGCAGTCAGGCATTCATTCGTTATTAGGTGAAATGGAAGCCAAAGTGTTACGCGGTGAAGCGGTAGCTGATGCGGCGCAGCGTTTAAAATCAAAAGGTTGGTTGCCAGATGTGATTATTGGGCATCCAGGTTGGGGGGAATTATTGTTTATTCGTGATATTTTTCCTGATGCCAAACTCGTCGCATATTGCGAATACTACTATCGTGCGACAGGACAAGATTTTAATTTCGATATTGAATTTAAAGATGACTCGCAAGAAACGCTGCAGCGCATGAGGTTGAAAAATACCGTGATGCTAAATGCGTTAGCTGAAGCGGATGCCGCTTATGCACCCACAGAATGGCAACGTCAAACCTATCCCGAACACTTGCGTAATCGTATTGAAGTGATTCATGATGGCATTGACACGGATTATTACAAACCGAATGCGGATACGGTTTTTCAGATTGCCAATAAAAATGTCACATTGCGTCCTGGGGATGAAGTGATTACTTATGCTGCGCGTTCATTAGAACCTGTGCGGGGCTTTCACCAGTTTATGCGTTCATTGCCAGCGGTATTAGAAAAACGTCCGAACGCTCATGTTGTGATTATGGGGGCTGTCGAAGCCTCTTATGGTTCAGAGCCGAGTGATTTCAAAAGCTGGCAAGATAAAATGTTGGTTGAAGTGGGGGCTAAATTAGATCCACAGCGCGTTCATTTCACAGGCTTCTTGCCGAAAGAACAGTATCTTGCCGCGCTGCAAGTTTCAAAGGTTCACGTTTATTTAACGTATCCGTTTTTGTTAAGTTGGTCGATGCTAGAAGCAATGGCATGTGGTGCCTTGGTTATCGGTTCGGATACTACGCCAGTCACTGAAATCATTGAATCGGGTAAAAATGGCTTGATTGTGCCATTTTTTGATACGCCAGTATTAACGCAAGCGATGATCGATCAATTAACTTCTACCAAACAGAAATCCATCAAAAAAGCAGCGCGTAAATTAATTGAAAAAGAATTTAATCAAGCTGATTGTGTTGATAATTTGCTTAAACTAATTGAGTAACTAACATGCGTTCTCTAAATTGCAAATCTACTTACATCAGCGAACAAGATTATCTCGAAGGCGAAAAAGTTAGAGAGATGAAACACGAATACTTCGATGGTGAAATTTTTGCGATAGCGGGTGCGAGTCGAAGTCATCAAAGATTAACCACTAACACGTTAGTTGCGATTGCTAATCACTTAAAAGACACACCATGCGAAGCCTTTAGTTCCGACATGAAAGTGCGAGCAGATAATGGCAAAAAATAATTTTATCCTGATGTGGTCGTTAGTTGCACAAAAAGTGATGGCGATAGTCATTTTGAAGAATCCCCTCGCTTGATTATTGAAGTGCTATCGAACTCCACCCGCAAATTCGACCAAACCTTAAAGCGCCTCGTTTATCAAAACTTTCCGAGTTTAGAAGAATATGTTTTAATTGAACAAGACCGCGTTGAAATTCAAGTTTTTCGCAGAGCACAAAGCTGGCAATCAGCGTATTACTCTATTGATGATGACATTACGTTTACCTCGATTGATTTAAGCTTGCCCGTCTTGGAACTTTATCAGCGTGTTGAAAATGACGATATGCGCGAATTCATGGCAAAACAAATTGAAATTTGAGCTTGAGAAAACACCAATGCGCCTTCGACCTCAAGATGTGATAGCTTTACGCACCGCGATTTATGCCCTTGCTCCTGATGCCCGTGCGATTCGATTATTCGGTTCACGGTTAGATGATAACGCTCGCGGTGGGGATGTGGATTTAATGATTGATTTTGAAAAACCCATTGATAACCCAGCGGTACTGTCGGCAAGTTTAGCGGTGGGAGCCTCACGGGCAATGTCTAATCGTAAAGTCGATATATTGTTGCGTGCGCCAAACTTGATGAACAGTGCGATTCACCAAATTGCGTTAGAAGAGGGGATTGTACTTTGAAAACAAAAACAGAAGTGACCGCTGAACGTTTGTTGTTTCTGGCAAATGTGGTTAAACGTGAATTGAAGCATTTGCAAGCCACAGACAAGCGATTATTTTCCAATCCGTTGACATTGGCAACAATTGAACAGTTAGAAAACGATGAAGCCTTATCTGAAACCGTCGAGGCTTTTGTTGGACGATTTTGCAGGCTGCAAGACACCTTGGGCGATAAATTATTGCCGCAATTGCTCATCTATTTAGGCGAACGTCCTACTGTTGTGGTCGATAATTTAGATAAAGCCGAACGGTTAGGCTGGATAAAATCGACAGACACCTGGCTAGAAACACGCCAACTGAGAAATCAAATGATCCATGAATATATTGAAAACCCCAATATATTGCTCAACGCGCTAAATGCGGGACATGAATTTGTGTCGGAGTTGGCGAATGTGGCAGAGCGGATGTTAAGTGAAATTGAACAACGGACGAGTTTTTAAACGAAAAAAATAATGAGACTCACAAATTCCCAATTAACAATAATTAAACAAACGGTTTCGCATATTTTTGGAGTGGGTGCCTTAGTTTATTTGTTTGGTAGCCGCGTCGATGATGCAAAAAAAGGTGGTGATATAGATTTATACATTGTCCCCGAAATCAAAGATAATTTGCCTGAAAAGAAAATTCAATTTTTAACAGCATTGGTAATGAATTTAGGCGATCAAAAAATTGATGTCATTATTGCCAAAAATGACGGTAGTCTTATTGAAAAAGAAGCGATGAAAAAGGGCATTGAGTTGAGTTTAGAAACATTAAAATTAGAAAAAATATTCAAAGAATGTGATAAGCATTTACAACGAATCAACGAAGCCTATGGTGACATGGCAGCGTTTATGCCTTTAAACGCCGTTAAATATGACGAATTGTCAAAACAGCAGGTGCAAGCCATAGATCAATACCTATTTAGGTTCTCAAAGTTGCAAGATACGATGGGCGAGAAATTGTTCAAGTTATTTTTGGCGCGTTTTGAAGAAAATATTGATAGGCTGCCTTTTATTGATATTCTCAACAAACTAGAAAAGTATCTGAATATAGCACTTGCTAATGAGTGGCAAGATTTAAGGAAAATCAGAAATCAATTGGCTCACGAGTATGAAGATGACGCTATTGAAATGGCAAATATGCTCAATTTGATTTATGCAAAAAAGGAAGTCATTGAACGCATTTATTTAGCGATAAAAGATAATTTGATGGTCAATACTGATGACTAAAAAATATAAAATCAGCGGAAACATAGATTTCATTAAAGATGGATTCATACATGGCTGGGCTGTCGTTACACAAGACATAACAACTCAGAATGCTTGTGATTTATGGATTGATGGGCAATTTATCACTACTTTTGAAGCGGTTTTATATAGAGAAGATTTAAAAGCCGAATCTATTCGTGCGGGTATCGCAGGATTTTGTCAGGCAATCCCACTTGTTTTTTGTGATGACCAAATCCACGAACTGTCATTACGAATTAGTGATAGCGATATTGTCATTCACACAAAAACAGTCACTATCGGAAGATTTCAGGCTAGTTGTCGCCTCGACGTAAAATTCTAGGCAGCCATTTTATGCTGAATTTCCTCCTTAAGGTTTAATTTTTGGTGTACGTTAGTCGTATCGGGATTTAGGTCAACGAATTGA
>BJHG01000067.1 GCA_014191975.1 Methylococcaceae bacterium
CAGCCATTTTTTATCATTCAAATTTGTTGGGTAACGCTTAATCTTCTTGGATCGATTCTTTTTCATTGTGGAAAATTGCGGATTCTTCTACATTTCAGCCCTTTTTTCCACTTTTAAAACACGCACTAAGAAAATACCCTTTTAACATAAAAGGATCTGAGCATAATTACAGACTAAAATTTGTACCTAAATATACATCACGAACTTCTTTATTAGCGACAATTTCTTCCGCTCCGCCTTCGGCAATCACTTTGCCGTCGCTCAGAATATAAGCACGATGACAAATATCGAGCGTTTCGCGCACATTGTGTTCGGTAATCAAAACGCCGATGCCACGTTTGGTTAAATGTTGAATGATTTTTTTAATATCATCAACCGAAATCGGATCAACCCCCGCAAACGGTTCATCAAGCAAAATAAATTTTGGATTAGACGCAAGCGCGCGAGCAATTTCAACGCGCCGCCGTTCGCCACCCGACAAACTTAACGCCAATTGATTTTTCAAATGCGTCACACTAAATTCGTCCATTAAATCCATAATTTGCAATTCAATTTGACCCGCATTTAAATCAGAACGTAATTGCAACACAGCGCGTAAATTATCAGCCACCGATAATTTACGAAAAACAGACGGTTCTTGTGGTAAATAACTAATGCCATTCTTGGCGCGAATGTGCATCGGCATGTGAGTAATTGATTGTTCATTAATCGTAATGTCACCACCATCGGCTTTAATCAAACCGACTAACATATAAAAACTCGTTGTTTTACCCGCACCATTTGGGCCGAGCAAACCTACCACTTCGCCTGTTTTTACATGCAGCGACACACCATTCACCACAGCGCGTTTGTTATAGTTTTTTTGTAAGTTTTTTGCCACGAGAATCATCGTTATAACTTCGGTTGAATGACAACGTGAACGCGTTGCTGGCTATTGTCGGGAGAGTTTTTATCGCCCGCTTTGACCAATGACGTTTTAATATCGTATTCAATATAATCGCTCGAATAGGTTCCGTTACCTTGCAAAACCGTCGCATCACCCATCAAAACCAGTAAATTACGTCTTGGATAAAACTCACCAGTCGAAGCCTGCCCTGTAATATCTTTTCCGCCTGCGCTTGGCGTTTGTTTAAATTGTGCATTTTTACCTGTGAAGACTAATTTTTCAGCTTCGCCGTCTTTGAAATGTACCACTAATTTGTCAGAATTCACCCGAATACTACCTTGCGTGGCAATGACATTTCCCGTGTAAGTGCTGAGTTCAGATTTTTCGTCATACGTCGCGCCGTTGGAATCAATCGTAATGGGCTGTTTTGCATCGCTTTCTAACGCCATGCAACAAGTGCTGTAGAGCAGGGCGGCGAATAACCAAATTTGTTTACTTTTTATCATAGTTGCCATGTACTTTTGCTAATAATTCCAAATGAACTGGCGAGCTAAATGTCACCTTCATGCCTAAACCAGTAGTGATATTGTTGCCGCTGCGTAATTCGGTAAATTCATTCGTTTCCGCAAAAGACGTTTGGGGCGAAACGGTTAAATTTGAGGTATGAATAATTAACTCGCGTCCTTGCGAACTGGCGGCACGTTCGATTTCGACTTTGCCATTTAATAATAATGTGTCGCCGCTTTTTGATAATTCGCCTGTTTCAGAATGAATTTGCCACGCGGGATTGGGCGCGTTATAAAAAAACATCAACGGATTTTCTAACTGTGTCGTGCCATCGTCGCTGTAATGCGCCATTTTATTGGCAGTCAAATGAGAACCTAATCCGCCTTGCTCGTTCATTTGCCATTTTTGATAGCCAACACTGAAAAAATCTGCGCTGTGGGCTAGGGTTTCACGACGTTCAACGTCTTCATTGACCAACCATTTTGCCAATAAACTACTCACGATTGCCAATGCAATCACATAACCATAAAAAGCGTTATGTTTGAGCATCATTGTAAATAATCCGCCAGAATCGCTTCAAAATTATCTTGAGATTGCATAATCATATCGCACACTTCACGCACAGCACCGAGTCCGCCACCTAATCGTGTAGACCAATCTGCACAGGCGGTAACAGCTTCATTAGCATCCGCCACGGCAATCGCCAAACCGACTTGTGTCATAATTGGCAAATCCACCACATCATCGCCAACGTAAGCGACTTGTTCAGGTGTTAAATCCAATTTCCGCAGTAATTCTTGAAACGCGGCACGCTTATCACGTTGATTTTGATAAACCAGAGTGACATCTAATTCTTCCATGCGTTTCGTGACAATTAACGATTCACGCCCCGAAATCACCGCGATTTCTACGCCGGTTTGTTGCAACATTTTGATGCCGTGACCATCGTGAGCATGAAAGGATTTAAATTCATTGCCCAAATAATCAAAAAATAATTTTCCATCCGTCAAAACTCCATCGACATCCAAAATCAGAAGTCGAATTTGCCGTGCTTGTTCCATCACTCGAACTGGTATCATTTACACTATCCCCGCACGAATTAAATCGTGCATATTTAAAGCGCCACACACTTTTTGCTGATCATCGACCACGCACAAAGCACTAATTTTCTGTTGTTGCATAATTTGCATTGCTTCGGCCGCCAAACAATCGGCGTGAATCACTTTGCTATTTGGGGTCATGACCTCATGAATTTCGCAATTCGGTAAACTCAAATTATTACCCAATAATCGCCGCAAATCGCCATCGGTAAAAATGCCGAGCAATTCATTTTCTGAATTGATAATCGCCGTCATGCCTAATTTTTTGCTGGTCATTTCTAAAATCGCGGCGCTGACGGACGTGTTTTCATGGACTTTTGGAATTGCGGAATCGGTGTGCATAATATCGCTGACACGCAATAATAATCGTCGTCCTAATTGTCCTCCTGGATGGGAAAAAGCGAAATCGTCACGAGTAAAACCACGTGCTTCTAGCAACGAAACTGCCAACGCATCGCCCATCACCAACGCGGCCGTAGTGCTGGAAGTTGGAGCTAAACCTAACGGACACGCTTCTTGTTTAACCGAAACATCCAAATGAATCGTGGCAAATTTTGCCAGTGTCGACTGTGGATTTCCTGTCAATGCAATCAGCGAAATGTTGAGGCGTTTTATCAATGGCAAAACCGCTAAAATTTCGGTGGTTTCGCCCGAATTGGATAACGCTAACACCACGTCTTGCGCGGTTATCATGCCTAAATCCCCGTGACTGGCTTCACCCGAATGCACGAAAAAAGCAGGCGTTCCGGTGCTGGCTAATGTCGCCGCAATTTTTCCGCCGATATGTCCTGATTTTCCTACGCCAGTCACAACAATTCGACCTTGACAGGAAAATAATACTTTGCATGCAGCCACAAAATGGGCATCAATGCGTGTCGCTAAGTCAGCAATGGCTTGTGCTTCCACTTGAATCACCGCAAGACCTAATTCTCGTAGCGCGTCGTCATGAATTTTCATAGAAAAATAGGCAAAATTATAATGCGGTTATTATGCCACGATTTCTGGAATAGAAATTCTCATTATGAAATTAAATAGTCACTGGAAAATAATTATCCAAAGTCATTACAAAACGTACCTTAAAATAGGTTACTCGTTTGAATTAATTAGCTATTTATAAAAAATGACTATTTTTTATGCTGTCAGTATCGCAACGTCTGAATCGTTAAAATGATGCGATTCACCACAAAACTCACACGTTACTTCAATAATATCTCTTTCAGCTAAGATTGAATCTAACTCGATACGCCCCATTGCCTGCAATGTTTTCTCAATCAATCGCCGCGAGCATGAACATTGGAATTCCACTTTTTCAGAATTAAAAAGTCGCACATCTTCTTCATGAAACAATCGATACAATAATTCATGACAATCCAAATCAAACATTTCCTGCGCCGTGACCGTATTCGCTAAAATTTCAATTGTTTCCCAATCATTCAACTGACCTTCTTGCGATGGAAGCTCTTGTAGCATCAATCCTGCCGCATTATTTTCGTCAGAAAATAGCCATAAGCGTGTTTTTAACTGTTCTGATTGCTCAAAATACATTTGCAGTGCAGTTGCTAAATTTTTACTTTGTAACGGCACAATACCTTGATATGAATTACCATTTCCTACTTCAATTGTTAAAACCAAACGCCCTTCACCAAATAACTCTGTTAGTGAATCGTCACTCACGTTTTCAGCACAACGAACCACACCACGAATTTTACGTTGATTTGTAGCTTGTGCCACCAGTGTTGAAATCGCACCATTACTTTGCGCTTGCAGAATCATGGCACCATCAAACTTAACCGTTGTCGATAACATTGAAACGCAAGCAAGGGCTTGTCCTAATTGATTAACGGCTATTTCTGGCTGGTTTTGATGTTGTTTTGCAGCTTGCCAACTATCCGATAGTTTTACCCACACACCACGAATTCCATGTTGATCAAATAAAAAACGTCTTAGGCAATCTTGTTCTGGCATTTTCTTTATGTTTCTAAAATAATAATTAAAAGAGTGATTGATGGTGTAAATCTTTTGGGAAATTATCGTTAAGAGAGACCGTCATATTCAAACAACTGATAAGCGACTTCACCAGCCACTTTGCCTTTTAAAGGTTTCCATTTATCAGATAATTGAATTGTTAAATTAATTTCATTTTCAATATAAATTTTAGCATAAGGTGCCAGCCAATTATTTGTCTCAAGCAATTCACAACTTTGAGCGACTAAATCCAATCCAAATGGTGGATCGATAAATACCACATCAAATAGATTGACAGGCTTATTTCTTAAATAGGCGAGCGCATCTGTTTGAATAATTTGAATTTGTGTCGCTACTAATTTTTCAATATTTGTTTTTAAAACGGCAAACGCCGCGCCATTATTTTCAATCTGAATTACTGACTTTGCTCCACGTGAAGCCGCTTCAAAACCTAATACACCGCTTCCTGCAAATAAATCCAAACAACGACTATTAAAAATGTCGGATTGAAGCCAATTAAATAATGTTTCTCGCACGCGATTTGGTGTCGGGCGCAAGCCATCTGCATCGATAACATCAATTTTTCGGCTGCGCCATTGCCCACCAATAATATTGATATTGCCATTTTTCGATGACGCAACGGGCTGCATTTTTTTTGCTTGGTTCATATCATTTCCGTTTTTAATCCAGCCATGTCATTGCTAATTGATTTGGGTGTTTGGGTTGTTTTTCAGTCCACAAAATCAATGCATTATTTTCAGTTGTTACAATTCGTGGATGGGTTGAATTTACGCCATTGGCTGACAGGCGATGTGATACTGTCCACGTTGCACCTTTATCCATGGATTCTGCTAAAAAAATACCGGTTCCGTCTTTGCTCATTTCATCCCAGACAACGACAACTCGATTTTCTAAAAGTGCAATATCACTGTGTGTGGCATTTTTATTGATTTTGATAGGACGTTGTGTGATTGAATTCATCGTGTATAAACCTGATTTTGATGATTCACCTGTCCAAATACTAGCGTAAAAGTCATTTTTTTCATCAAACGCAATGCCGCCACCAACGTGCGGACAGCCATCAAAATGCCAGTTAAATTCACCAACTGTTCTTTTATTTTTCCACGTTATACCATTATCACTTGAACTCAACATTGTCATGTCTCGTGGATTCATATCACGATAAAGAACGTGTAATTCATCATTTTGCGAAACAGCCAGTGTATTCCAACAGCATGAACAGCTCGAATCATCTAATTTTATGGGAGTTTTCCAATTTTCACCGTTATCAATAGAACGAGCATAACGTAAACTTTGATAACCATTTTCCTCAGGATCAGCCAACCAAACAGTATGGAAAATTCCTTTGTTATCCGCTATTAAATCAATGTGTGATTGATCACCAAAATTGTCTATGGCTGGATTTTTTCCTACTAGCCACGTTTTGCCGGCATCGTGTGAATAAACACTCATCAACGCACCACTATTTGGAATTCCACCTTGTGCTTGCCAAATGGCGACTAAATTTTCACCTTTTGCGGCGATTTGAACATCATTACCACGTGATGCTAATACTTCGGAAAGAGACATTGGAATTTCAACAGGTATTGACCAATTTTTACCATTATCCGTTGATTGCAAATAACTAACAGTTTGTATGGTGTCCTTTTCTGTTTTTAAACCAGAAATCAACGTGTGTAACGTTTCGCCGTCTTTGTAAATATCAAAACTAGTAATTTCTAATAAGCCAAAGGACGCTTTAGGATAGAGGCTTAAATCTGACTTTTTTGTCGTTGAAATGGACGTCGTACAAGCGGTTAAAATGAGATAAAAAACGACTAATGCATTGATTTTCATAACGTGAGTAATCAGGAAATTGATGCGGTAAAAACAAGTTATCGCCCCCACTTTTCAGATTATGGGGACAATACAACGGTACAAATTTATCTTTCTAACAATGCTAATTTGTCTTTTTTGCCATTCCACTCATCCGCATCAGGCATTGAATCTTGAACGTTAGTAATAACAGGCCAAATTTTTGATAATTCCGCATTCAATTCGGCAAACTGCTCTTGACCTTTAGGCAATTCGTCTTCAGCAAAAATTGCATTGGCTGGGCATTCTGGCTCACACAAAGTGCAATCAATACATTCATCAGGATCAATAACTAAAAAATTTGGACCAACATGAAAGCAATCAACAGGACAAACATCGACACAATCAGTGAATTTACATTTAATGCAGTTTTCAGTAACAACAAAAGCCATAATTTAAATCTCAAAAAGGTTACAAGAAGGTTAATCAATATGACATTTTAGCAGAAAATTAAGGTTTGCTAAACAAATGCGCGGGTGTGTGCGGTGTTTTTTGTTGTAAACAATGATATGCCGCATTTTCATATTTAATTGTGAGTGATTGAGCATTTTCATGCTCAATTAAAAATTTTTCGGATTCAATTGCCGTTAAGTCTTTCATCATAAATGTCGCAATACACGCACAAGCTTTACTAAATCTAGCTTTATCGTAATCAGGATTGGGAGAGTTTTTCAATTCTCTATCCACGCATTGATTTTCAAATGTTTCCTCAAATTTTTGTTTATCGTTTGAGGTCACTTTGCTGTCAAGTAAGGTGTGACTAATTGGCGTGGCTTTATTTTTTTCTTTTTTGTCGTCAGAACAGCCACTAATTAACACGATGTAAATCAAACTTAAACAAGCTAAAAATGTTTTAAAATGGAATGTTTTCATAATCGTTAAATGTAAAAATAAGTAAAATGGCATTATGCTAGAATCCTAGGAAAATGCAACGCACCAACCAGTTCCCTTTCAATTTAATGAGTTTTTCATGATAAACCCTATTTATAATCAATCACCTTACCGTGAAGCGTTAGCGGCTTTTCTGACATATTGTCATCGAAAAACATACGAAAATAAAACCACTATTATTAAAGCAGGTGATATAGGTGATCGTTTATTTTTTGTTATTGAAGGTTCTGTCGTGATTTGTGCCACAGATGAAGAATGCAATCATGAATTAGTTTTGGCCTATTTAAATAAAAATGAATTTATTGGTGAAATTGGTATTTTTAAAGGTGGAACCGTCCGCAAAGTGGACGTGTGTACTCGTGAAGATTCCGTGTTAGCCGAAATTAGTTATGCACGTTTCAAAGACTTGTTCCGAAATGAATTAGCTCACTACTCAGCAGAAATCATGTTTTTAATTGGCGAACAACTTTCTAATCGATTATTGGCAACAAGTCATAAATTGTGCGAATTAGCCTTTATTGATGTTGAGGGTAGAGTCGCTCACACGCTTCTGGATTTATGTAAATCGCCCGATGCGATTACACATCCAAATGGAATGCAACTTCATATTTCACGACAAGAAATTGGGCGCATTGTTGGCTGTTCGCGTGAAATGGCAGGGCGTGCGCTTAAAGAGCTTGAATCAAAAAAAGTCATTTCGTCGCATGGTAAAACGATTATTGTGTTTGGAGCACGATGAAAAAAGTCACTAAGCGAATTTTAGTCACTGTTTTATTATTTTGCATTTTGATTACCTTGGCTGAGAGTTTCAAAAAATCTGTTCCAAACGTTATGTTTACGACATTAAATGGTCAGGTATTATCACTTGAAGTATTGCGTGGCAAGCCTGTTATTATAACATTTTGGGCGACAGATTGTGAAAGTTGTTTGAAAGAAATTCCACTTTGGTTAGAGTTATATTCGCGTTATCACGCGCAAGGTTTGGAAATCATTGGCGTGTCGATGTATTACGATCCACCAAATCAAGTGATTGAATTTTTGAAACAATACACACTGCCGTATTTAATGACGCTAGATATTTCGGCATCATTCGCAAAAGCGTTTGGTGGAGTGGATGTGACACCGACTACCTTTTTATTGAATCAAAAAGGTGAAATTGTTTGGCAAAAAGTTGGATTATTTGAATTGGCAGAATTAGAGTCAATTATGCAAAATCTTTTGAAGGAAAAATAATGCTCTGGTTGAAAGCGTTACATTTAATTGCGATGGTGTGTTGGTTTGCGGGACTATTTTATTTACCCCGATTATATGTTTATCATGCGATGAGTGAGGATTCAATAAGTGATGAACGATTCAAAATTATGGAGCGCAAATTACTTTTTGGCATCATGACCCCGTCTATGATCACCACATTTGTGTTTGGAATTTGGTTATTAGTCGCAGGTGCATGGGAAATGTATTCCAGCGCAGGTTGGTTACACGTTAAGTTATTACTGTTGCTCTGTTTAGTGATTTACCATTATTTTTGCTGGCAATGGTTCAAAGATTTTCGTGTGAATCAAAATAAACATAATCACGTTTTTTATCGTTGGATGAATGAAATTCCAGTGCTGTTTTTAGTGGCTATAATTATTTTGGCAGTGGTTAAACCATTTTGAAAAAAAAACGGGCAAATTTTACCCGTTTTTTTCATACTTTTTAGGCACTAACTTGCACAATCCAATCTTGAAGATTGTAATAATTTGTGATGCGAGCAACTTTTCCATCACGAATATCGAAAAACGCCCCTGCAGGCAAACTGTATTTTTGACCTTGAGCTTCTGGTAAACCATCGTCTGTTTTCAGATACTCACCTAAAACAACAAATTCAGCGGCCGCTTTTTTGCCATCAGCACTTGCCATAATAACCATATCAATGAGCTGTTCTTTATAATTTGAATTCATGCACGCCATAAATTGCGTGAATGCATCTTTGCCAACGTCACGTTTTCCTTGATTAATGTCGTGAATTACATCATCGGTAAGCAAGTTCAAAAATGCATCCATGTCAGCGTTGTTAAATGCAGTGTAATAATGTTCGATTAAAGTCACAGTATTTTGTTGATTCATTTTGATTCCTTTTGATTGTAAAATTTAAGTATGCTTAATTATAGATAATTTCAACTAATCTGTGCTTTCAACGAAATCTACACGAACGCTCGCGTCAAATTTCTTGCCATCTGTGTTTAAAGCTTCCGATACAATTTCAACCAGCGCACCGGCAACTTTTTCAGCATTATCTTGTGTATGAAGGCTTTCTAATAATACAACAAAGCCAGTGTCATTGATCTTCACAACCGAATCTGCATCACGTAGTCGTTGACGAATAGATTGCTCAATTTCTCGTAATAACTGTTCGCCTTTTTCATGATTAAAACTATTAGCTTGTGCATCAAAATCACTAAAATTTAGTGTTAACATCGCAACATGCTTGCCTTTACGTCGTTTTAAATCAAATTGTTCTATATCAGATTGCTCTACATCAAATTGATATGTTAGTTGTGTCATGGTTGTTTTCCTTTTATTAAAAAAGTGAATTTTAAAGATTACTGAATTCAAATATGAAATGCAACAGCGGGTGATTCATGCAAAGAAAACCTGTCTTGGGGGCAAAAATCCAAGGCATTTTCTGGGACGAGAATTCAATTTTTCAATGGCATCATCAATCGCTTTTTG